>NZ_JBEZIR010000021.1:65020-87458 GCF_040651175.1 Kitasatospora sp. NPDC048540 | reverse complement strand
CCGGGGATGCCTCCGCCTCCTGGGATGCCGCCGCGTCCGGGTGGTGGACCCGGGATGCCTCCGCCTCCGGGTGGTGGGCCGGGGATGCCTCCGCCTCCTGGGATGCCGCCGCGTCCGGGTGGTGGACCCGGGATGCCTCCGCCCCCGGGTGGTGGGCCGGGGATGCCTCCGCCACCGGGGATGCCCTCGCCTCCCGGGTTGCCGCCACGTCCGGGAGGAGGTCCGGATTTGCCGCCCCGGCCCGCGCCGGGTCCGCCGACCCTGCCGGGACAACCCGGCCCGCAGGGACTGGTCCCCGGTGCCCCCGGCGGGGGACCCATACCTGGTGGACCAGCTGCTCCGGGAAAAGATGATCTAGAAGAGGATCTGGATCTCGACGACGACGACGACGATGACGACGACTTCGACTTCGACCTTGATGACGATGACGATGACGAGGACGACGATGACGACGATGACGACGATGACGACGACGACGACGACTTCGACTTCGACCTAGATGACGACGAGGACGACGACGAGGATGACGACCTGGACCTTGAGGCCAAGGACGGAAAACCCTCACTCCAGAAGCCCTCTCGTACCGCTGCCGAAGCTCTCGTAGTTCCGGTTGCGCCCCGGACGTCAGGCCCCGGCCCCCAGCTTCCGCCGCGGCCGGGGCAGCGATCGGCTGCTCCCGAGCCGGAGACCTCCACCCAACCGGTGCCTGTCGCTCCTCAAGCCCCGAAGAAGCGTCGACATGCGGTCACGCGTACCAAGGCCAACCGGAGACTCAACCCCGGAGACCGCATCTGCGGCGAATGCGGGGAGGGCAACCCCCCGGCCCGGAAGTTCTGCAGTCGTTGCGGGACTTCACTCGCCACCGCCCACCTGGTCAAGGACCCGTGGTGGAGGCGCATCCTGCCCAAGCCCCGGACGCTCAAGGCCGGGGGCAGGCCGGGACAACCAGGAGTGAAGACCGGCGTGCGGATGCCGGAACTCTCCAGAATCCTCCGCCCACTGCGGTGGATTCTCGGCCTGACCCTGCTGTTGCTCGGCATCGTCTACAGCCTCTACCCGCCGCTGCGGACCTGGGTGAACGGTCAGGTCACGGCGAAGGAGAAGCAGATCAACTACCGCATTCACCCGGACTACGAGCCGGTCGCGGCCACCGGGGCGACATCGAGCCCGGACGTCCCGGACGGTCCGCCCAAGCTGGCCGTCGACGGGAACGAGGCCACCGCCTGGACGTACCCCCAGTCGGCAACCGATCCGTATCTGATGTTGACCTTCCCGAACCCGGTGAACCTGGACGCGGCCCTCATCCACAACGGTGATAGCGCGAACTTCGATGCAGTCGGTCGACCTGTGAAGCTGCATCTCGTCTTCTCCAACGACAAGTCTGCAGATGTCACCCTCAAGGATCAGCGCAAAGAACAGCAGATAAAGATCCCCAATGCTCATGGGGTCACCTGGGTGCGGATATATGTGACCGACAAGATCCCCGGACTCGACGGGAAGAACGTGGCGCTTAGCGAGGTGGAGCTCTTCACCAGGAAGTAGCGTCGGTCCGTCCATGATCGCCCCGGCGGCGCGGCCGGGGCGGGATCGTCGTGTCGGGGGTCGGCGCAGCCTCCCGACACCCTGCGCCGCCCGGGGCGCTGCCCGCTTCGTCCGGTCCGCGGTGCCCTTTCGTCCGCCGTGAGATGCCTCCATGCCCGCTCCCCGGGGGGACGGAAACGGCGGCCCGGCTGGGAGTATCGAGGTGTGCCGATGCCCGTGGTCACCTTCGAACAGTCGCCGTTGAACGCGTCGGCTGAATCTCAGGCGGGGGTGGCGATAGACCCGCAACCGGCATCGAGATCAACCCCGTCCTGACCGTCGACAGCTGGAATCGGCAGTTCCGAACGCGCCTGATTGGATCGCCTGCCATGAATGACGACACCCGTAACGCGCGTAGTGATCGGGACATGATCTGGCCGTTGCCGCCGATGTGTGGTGTCCTCGGCGTGGCGTTGACGTGGCACGTGCCGGATCCTGCGGGTGCGGTGGACGCGGTGTGCGACGTGGTTCGCCGGCAGTTGGTGATCTGGCAGATCGACCGGTTGTGCGAGGACCCGACGGAGTTGCTCTCGGGTGTGCTTCTCCACGCTGTCCGCCACGCCACCGGCCCCCTCCGCCTCGCGCTGGCGTTGCGGAGTGACGGTATGGCGCTGTCCGTCCACCAGGTCCAGGACAGTGGCTGGGTGACACCCGCCGGGCTGACCGAACGCGGGTTGCGAGGGGCGGCCGAGCGGTCCGCCACGCTGACCGTCGAATCGGTACCGGAGCTCTGTGGCTACGCGTTGGTCGCGTGGTTCCCACTGGCCGATGGCGTCGGGACGGAGGAGCATCTCGTCGCCGAGACCCCGTCGGTGCAGCGTCGTAGGCCCGATCGGCTTGCCGGCCGTACCCGCAGGACCGTCGGTTCCTGGCATCTGCGGCGGCCGCCGGACAAGCCGGCCGAGCGTGGTGCGGCGGGCGCTCGCCGGAAGCCCGGCATCCCGCGCGAGCCCCTCTGCCGGCGGCCCCGACACGTCTCCCGCCGCCCCACCGGCACGGCGCACGGATCGCGCGCCAGCCCGGCTCCGGCGGTTGCGGTTCCCGCTGAGGACGATGACTGCTCCTCCGGCTGCGTCGACGCCGCGCCCACGATCACCCCGCAGGGCGGTCGTGGGCGCGGCGTCTGTGGCCGGGGTCAGAAGGACCAGGACAGCAGAGCGTCCTCATGGGGCTGGCAATAACCCCGCGGCGGGACAGCGACACCGATGGTGTCCGAGCTGACGGTGTAGTAGGCCCGGACGATGCCGGCCCTGGCCAGCATGGTGAGGCAACGGCGGCACGGCCGCGCCAGTGCCGGGTGGGCGGATGCGTCGACCCGGGCGACGTAGATCTCCCGGCCCGAGGTCCTCCTGACTTTCCTGACCACCGCTTCCTCGGCGTGGAAGGTACTGTGCCGGAAGTCGATCGTGGGAGAGTTCCGGCGCTTGTTGGGGGCTGCGGCGAAAATCCGGCTGCCTGACGCCAGTACCGCGCCCATCTTGTACCGGCACTGTGAGTTCAGGGCCTGACGAAGAGCGATCTCTATTCCCAGCATGAGGTCTTCCACCAGTTGATAGTGCTGCTAGTTCGTGTCTCGGCATCGACCGGCGTTCCCGGCGGGGCTGGTCCGCATTTCCTCAGGCTGCCACACGGCTCGGATCGTGCCGTGCGTCAGATGTGCAGAGTGCCGAAAGACCGGGTCGTACCGCAAGAATCCCGCTGATGGACCTGCGGCGTTCCGTGCTCGGGCCGCCCGGGGTCGGTAGGCCTCGGGCGGCCGCGCCGCCTCGAACCTGAACGCCCGAGGCGGAGAAAGGGGAACCGGCGCCGGAAGCCGGGCGGCCGCGCAGTGCGGGCTCGCTCGGCCTCCGGGGGCTCCCGCGTATCAGCCGTCAGCGCTGAGCAGGGCGCCGGCTCGTCGGCCGATGAGGGGTGCGGTGGTCGTTCTGCGTATCGTCGTGCACCTTCCGCACGTCCGCGGCCTGCGGTCCCTTGGGGCCCTGGGAAACATCGAAGATGACCGCCTCGCCTTCCTCCAAGGAGCGGTAGCCGAAACCCACGATCGCGGAGTAGTGAACGAATACATCGCGCTCCTGGCCATCTGGAGTGATGAATCCGAATCCCTTCTCGGCGTTGAACCACTTCACCGTTCCGTGGACGTCCTTCTGGCTGTTCGGGTCAGACAATTTCTGCTCCTCAGGTGACGGCTGGACCTCGGCCTAGTCTCACGTCGCCCATAGGTCCCGCATGCTAGCCGGCCGTCGCATCGAGGTAGATCTGGCGACGGCTGACTCCACTTGACCAGGAGAGTGCCGCTCAGGCGATGGCCGATCGGGCATCCCTCGGTCCGGTGATTCAGGGACTCCGCGGTGCGTCGCCGGACGAAGCCGGAGGGTGTCTGGCCGATCGATAATCGAGGCTACAAAGCTTTTCCAGAAGAAAGTTCACGTCCGGTTCGCCGGCATTCCCAGGGGTGTGATCCTATGCCTTTCGAGTACTGCCGTATTCCGACCGGACAACCGTGGGGGTGGTCGCGATGATTTCTCGAATCGACCGCGTGGTCGGGGGGCTCCGTGCAGCCCGGTTGATCAACGCCTACCGCGCACGCCTGCGCGACCAGGACCTGCTGCCCGACCGAGCCGCCCTGTCCGTGGCGTGCAGTGCCTACGCCAACGGGTGCGTTTACGTCGTCGCCGCTCCCGGGCAGGTCTGGAGCCGGATCAGCGATGACAAGGACGACCCCGAGCAGCTTCAGATCAACGAGATCGACTACACCCTCCTGCACGGGCATTCCGCCATCTGCCAGGAACTCAGCGGCACAGTCCTGAGAATGCCGCTCGACGAACTCGACGCCAGGTTCAGCCTGGAGAGGTGGCCCGAGCTGGAAACCGATTGATCCCGACAGTGCACCGTGCGGCCGCCGGACCCGGTCACCAGCATCGCCTGATGACCGGATCATCCGGCGGCCGCCGGCCGACGCTCGATGGGACCGGAACCGGCGTCAGTGCTTACGGCCGGAGCAGGGTACGGAGCTGCCGACGGGTACTGAGGCTCAGCTTGGTGAAGACGTGGCCCAGGTGGTACTCGACGGTCTTGGGACTGAGGAAGAGCTGCCGGGCGATCTCCTGATTGGTCAAGCCCTGAGCGGCGAGACGGGCGACGGCGTGCTCGCGTTCCGTGAGGTCCGGCAGTCGACGGCCGGGACCGTCGCCGTCGGTGGCACCGAGGTCGGCGAGGTCGCGGGCGACCCGCTCCAGATACGGCGTGGCCCCGAGGACCCTGAAGAGACGGTGGGCCTGCTCGAGATGCGAGGCGGCGTCACGGCGATTGCGGGAACCCGCCGCGGAGAGCAGCAGCCGCGCGAAGTCGTGGTGGAGGAAAGCGCGGTGAAGCGGGATGTCGTCGTCCGACGCGGTACACCGGTCCGCGGCATGGTACTCGGCGAGGGCGGCGGGAACATCCCCGGTCGCCACGGCGATCCTGCCGTGGAGCCAGTGCGAGGTGAGCGCCAGGCCCGGCGCGTGCACGACGAGTCGGTCGATCCGGGCGAGAGCGTCCCCGGCGCGCTCGACGTCGCCGGGAGCAGGATCGGCGCCCGCGGTGAACGCATCGACGAGCAACGGAGCCCACAGCAGCGGCCCGACCGTGAGCAACCCGGGGGCCGTGACACCGGGATCCTCGACCGCCCTCAGAGCACGGATCATCGCCGGACGGTCCCCCCTGGCCTGGGCCAGCGTCGCGGCGATCACCGGTGGGTGGAGCGAGTTCAGCCACGGAAAGACGGTCGCGTGCTGCCGACAGGACGCGAGATGGGACTCGGCCTGCTTCCGGTGGCCCTGCTGCGCGTAGCTGAGGGCGGCGGCGGCGTGACCCATCGACAGCCCCCACGGTGAACCGTCGGTGTCGGCGGTGAGCACGGCGGCCTCCGCCCTGGTGACGGCCTCCTCCCAACGCCCCGTGAAGTAGTGGGCGAGCCCCGCGTAGGCCGACGGCGTGGGCTCGACCGAGACGTCACCCGCGGAGTGCTGCCGCGTGACGAGAGTGGTGAGATCGTCGCCGCCGGCCCGCAACTGCCCGGCCAGGACACGCAGGATGCCGCGGTAGAGCAGACAGTGGCTCTCGGTGCGGGGGACCACCGCCGCGGCGGCGGGAAGCCGGGCCGGCGCGAGGACGTCCAGCCCGGCCACCGGCCCGTCGGTGTGACCGACGGCGAACGCCAGCATCCCGAGAGCGTCCCGGGCGAACACCGTGGAACATTCCTGATCGACCATCGGCCGCAGAACGGCGGCGGCGCCCACTCCGTCGCCCCGCAGAATGCGGGTGACACCGAGCGAGAGATCGGCTACCGCGGCGGTGGCCGGGTCGGTGGCCGTGGCCGCCGCCCGCGTGAGGTGATGCTCCGCGGTGTCGAGGTCTCCGACGTGGCATGCACAACTCCCCAGGATCACATCCCGGCGAGGAGAAGAGGCACAACCCTCCACGGCCCTCCGCAGAGCCGCGGCGCGGCCGTGGAGCTGACCGGTGAGCAGATGCATGACGGCGGCCAGCAGACGCTGCTCGCTCTGGTCACGACTGGTCGACAGGTCCGCGGCCCACAACAGCAGAGTGGCCGCGCGACCGGGAAGCCCATGGGCGGCCTGACGATCGGCCTCCGCATCCAGCCGGGCGGCAAGGCCGGGATCGGTACGAGTGGTGGCGGCCACCCGGTGGCTCCACGCCGCATCCGGAGCCACCAAGGTGACGGCGGCGGAGTGCAGCGAGCTGCGGCGGGAAGGACTGATGGCGTGGTAGACCGCGTCCCGCTGGAGCCGGTGGCGGATCCGCACCGGCGCGGTGGGCTGCAGGGGATCCCACTCGACCAGCCCGGCTGTGAGCAGCGGAGCCAGGGCCGAAGTCGGGTCCGTGAGCCCGGCCAGATCTCCGGCGGTGGTGAGCGGAGCAGGGAGGTCCAGCACCGCGAGCGCCTCCGCAAGCCGCCGCGCATCGTGGGGGAGCCTGCGCAAGGTCTGCCCGATGACGGACTCCAGCGAGGAGGGGACGGGCAGCGGATGGGACAGGTCCATCAGCGCGGGAGGCGGAACCTCGGACAGGAGGGTGCGCAGGTGCAGAGGGTGCCCACCGGTCCGTTCCTGCAGACGCCGCAGCGCGGCCCGGCTCAGCTCGGGGGCACCCGCCTCGCGGGCGAGGCCGCCGGCGTCCTGCTCGGTGAGACCACCCAGATGCAGAGGCAACAGGTGCTGGACACCCTTCCAAAGGCTCCGCCAGTCGTGCTCACTGTCGACCGGAGGCCCCAGTGCCCCACCGGTCCGCACGGTGGCGATGATGAGGACGGGCTCGCTCCACAACCGGCGCAGGCTGAAAGCGAGTGCCTGACGGCTGTGATCGTCGGCCCAGGAGACGTCGTCCAGCACCAGGGCCAGCGGTGCACTGTCGGCTGCAACCGCGAGAAGCGGAAGCAGGTCCGTGCCCACGGCCAGCGGCGAGGCGTCAGGCGTCAGCTCACGCAGCAGTTCCCGCAGCCCCGGGACATCGCAGGGCATACGACGCAGCAACTGATCGAGAGCGGCGTACGGAAGATCCTTCTCGGTCGCGTCGCACGAAGCCCAGCAGACCTGCAGACCGTCGCCGCGATCCTCCAGAGCACGGCGGGCCAGGGCCGTCTTCCCTATCCCGGACGGGCCCTCCACCACCACCACCCAGGGCACCCCCGCGACCGCCGCCGCGCGACAGCGCTCGATCGCCGCCAACTCGTCCGTCCGCCCCACGAAGCCGCCGCGCCAACCGGCGCGGCCGACGGAAGGCGGTGTACCGCCCAGTGGGTCATCACCGCCGGTGAACAGGGAATCACTCATGGTGCCGGCCTCGCTGAGCCAGGTTCCCGTTCCCCTCTTCAGTAGGGGAGTTGACGGCCCTTCGGCGTGCGCAGGTCCAGCGGGGGCTGTTCCCGCCGCGGGGTACGGGTCTGCTGCACTCGTACGCGCTGCATGGTCGTGGTCATGGCTCCGGCCTTTCAGCTGGGTCCCGGCTCCCGTAGGACCGGCCAGGGTTGTCCGATACCCCCATCCTGCGTTCGCCGACCTGTCTCTGGCCCCAGGGACTGGCCCTAGTCGACTCCCCTGGGGTACCCCCAGGGAGTTCAGCGCAGGGCCGCCGGCGGTGTGCGCTGCTGGTCCACCGGGACGGTCTCCGTCAGGTGGCCCCAGACCACGATGCGGTACAGCGAGGTGAACACCGGGGTACAGCTGGTGAGGGTGATGTAGTGCCCGGGCGTCGTGTAACCGGAGCCGGCCGGGACCGGGGTGATCGCACCGACGTTGTCCTTGGACGTCTTCGGCAAGGTGTTGTCGACCCGGTACACGTACCACTCGGTCCTGGTCTCGAAGACGATGGCGTCGCCCGCACCGATCTTGTCGATGTTGTGGAACTTGGCGCCGTGACCGTCCCGGTGCGCGGCGAGGGCGAAGTTCCCCGAAGCGTCCCAAGGCAGTGCGGACGGGGGCGACGTGTAGTGGCCCGCGACCCCCTGGTTCAGCACGGCGGTGCTCGTCCCCTCCTTGACCAGGACGGAGTACCCCCGTCCCAGCGCGGGAACGTGCAGGATCCCCAGGGCGCCGCCCACGTCGTACGCGGGGGCGACGCCCGTGCCCGGGGTGCTCGCGTCCGGCGGGGCCTGCCAGGTCCGTAGCAGCTCCTGCTGGGCCTTCGCCTCGTGGCGGTCGGCGATGACGTCGGTCCACCACAGTTCGTAGGCCGCGAACAGTCCGAGCACCAGGCCGAAGGTGAGGAGCAGCTCGCCGAGAACCGACAGGGCTCCGCGGACGACGGCGGTCGGTCGGTGGCCGGACGGCATGGGCAACACTCCGAATGGCGATCCCAGCAGGAGGCGGCCGATCGGCGGCCGGGCCGTCGCCGCCCGATGCGTCGAGGGTAGTCCCGGTCAGGGTGGTGCCTTCGGCGACGGGCCGTGATGTGCACTCAGCCCGAGACCGCCCGGGCAGCCGCGAGGACCGTTGCAGGGACGGGCCGAAGCCGCCGGGGCAGCCCCTCGGACCGACGACCACCTGGTGGACCCTGCCCCAAAGTCGGCCGCACTCCCAGGGGATCGCCTAGGGAGTTTCCCTGGGGCGCAGGGGGTGGGTGAATTGCCATGCTTGCAGTACCGCAGAGAGGGCAGAGCTCGGCGAAGGACTCGGCGGTAAGGATCGAAGCGGTGAGAGCGCCCAGATGACAGTGGAAGTGTCTTCGGCCGTTGCCGCGCAGTGGGCCGATCAGCTAGGAGCAGTTTGATGATCACCAGGATTCCCGTGTTCGTGCAGGCCGCCGACCCCATATCCCAGTCAGGTCTGGAGGCCGCCCTACGGCCCCGGCCGGAGGTCTGCCTGGCCAGTGCCGACGAAGTGGACGAGCACACCGTCGTCATCCAGGCAACGGACACCCTGACCGACGAGACCATGCGCGCACTGCGCAGCCTCAGTCGGCGAGGTTGCCGCCGGATCATTCTGGTGATCGGCTCACTCGACGAGGCGGGGCTGCTGAACGTCGTGGAGGTGGGCGTGTGCGCAGTCGTCCGGCGTTCGGAGGCGACCGCACCTCGGCTCGCCCAACTCATCGTCAGCACGGCCGCGGGCGAGGGCACTCTTCCGCCGGACCTGCTGGGACGGCTCCTGCAGCAGGTGGGGCGTCTGCAGCGGCAGGTGCTGTCCCCGATGGACATGCATCTGACGGGCCTCTCCAGCCGGGAGGTCGAGGTCCTGCGGCTGGTCGCGGACGGTTTCGACACCCGGGAGATCGCCGAGAAGCTCTGTTACTCGGAGCGGACGGTCAAGAACGTTCTCCACGACATCACCAGCCGCTTCCAGCTCAAGAACCGTTCCCAGGCGGTGGCCTACGCCCTCCGCGAGGGGCTGATCTGAGCACCGCTTCGAGGTTTCGTCCCAGAAGTCCGCGCACGAGCGCCCGGCGGGTCCGCGACCCGGTCCGGGCGCTCGGCCGTGGCCTCCCCCTCCGCCTCGGTTCCGGGGGACCGACGCGCAACGCGTCGGGTGACCGGCCCGGTACTCGTCCCGGTGACCACCGTCCCGGGCGTCACACCGGGCAGTCGGTCATGCGCCCGGCGTCCTCCTGCGGGCCGGGGGCCGCCCCTGCCGGGTCCGCCACAGCAGCCGCAGAGCGCCGGCAGTCAGAATCGCGGCGCACGCCGTGCCGATCATCGCGACCGTGGTGCCGTCGGAGGACGAGCTCTTGGCCGACACCAGCCCCGGGTCGCCCGTCGAGGCCGTCACCGTCGCCTCGTCGGGGCCCGTGACGGTGCCACCGCCGTCCGTCCAGGCGATGGCCGGAGGCTCGGGGAGAGTGGCCGGGACGCTGCCGGCCGCCAGGAGCGGGGAAGTCACGGTCACGGCTCCCGGCGGGAGCGCGGCGGACGACGGGAGCGGACCGGCGCCGGCTTCGGAGGACGAGGCCTCCGTCAGCGATCCGCCGTCCTGGATGAGGTTGTACCGGTAGGGCACGAAGCCGCCCACCGCGTAGTACAGGTAAGAGGCGCCCTTGACGAAGTGGGCCCGTGTCCCCGGATGGGACTCCTCGTACATGTTGAAGGCCGTGTGGGCCGAGTTGCTCCACCCCGCGAACAGCACGGTGTGGCCGGAGGACAGCAGGATGTCACCGGGCTGCAACTCGCTCACCTGGATCGGGTGCGACACCACGGCCAGGTTCCCGGTCCAGAAGTTCACCCGCTGGTCGAGGTGCCAGGCCATGGACACGTACCCGGAGCAGTCCTGCCGGTACGTCCCCAGGGCGTCCGTCCACCAGGCGCTCTGGCTGTACGGGACGCCCTCCAGTACCCACTGCTGGGCACGCCGGAGGACCGCACCGCGACTGATCGGCTGCATCACCGCGGTCGATGACGACCCGTACGGCGTTCCTGCGGAGGAACTCCCGCCCAGCGCGGCCGCCGGGGACGGCGTGAATCCGGTGAGGGTGACGCTCGGCGAGGCGAACGGTGACATCGAGACCACCGGTGCGGCGGACGGGAGCTGTGGGGCGAGGGCCGAAGCGCTCGGCGTCGGCTGGGCGGCGGGATCGGACGATGCGGCCACCGCCGGTGACGGCGGGGCCGAAGACCCGGAAGGGTCGGAAGGGGACGGCACTGCCGGGTCCGCCACGGCCGCGGACGGTGCCGGGTCCGTGGCCTCGGGAGAGGAGGAGGCGGTCCCCGCGCCGGCCGTGCCTTCCACGGTGGCTTCCGGCGCTGCGCTCGACTCCGGCGCGGCGCTCGGCTCCAGGACCGGACTTTCGGCGGACGGCGCCTCGGACGGTGCCTCGGAGGGCACCTCGGCCTGCGGGGCCTCCGTCGGCGACGGCGTCCGTGCCGCACCGTCCGCAGCGGGCGAGGCGGCCTCCGACGACTCCGCCGAGGCGGAAACCGAGGCAGCGGGATCGGGGGATTCGGAGTCGGCGAAGGCAGCAGTCCCGGGCAGTACGAGAAGGACGGCGGCCCCGAGCAGCCCTATTCCTTCGAACGATGATCGTAGTCTGGGGCGGCCCGGCTTCGAAGGCTTGTCCATCCTGCTTTACCTCCGAACCCCCGAACCGCCCGTCGAGAGGCGACGGGCGGTGTGTGAGAGCGATTTTGGGAAATGCAACGCTAGCGCACCACAAGCCCGATCAATGCCCGTGGGAGAGATGGCTGCCGGATGAGGCAACGGATCCGGTCCGCTCGGCAGCCCTGCCCTGACAGGCCGGGCAGCACCTGGCTCGTTGGTTCAACCGGATCAACGGGTCCGTCCACCACCTCCCGCAATGCCTCAACGGGAAGCCTGGAAACGACCTGATCAATGCCCGAACGGGAACAGGCGGGCCCGATGCCGGACGATACCGTTCGTAGCAGCGTATTTTGTCTGCCGATGCACACTGTGCGTGATCCTCGGGTCCCGCTCTGAAGTTGAAAAGGAGTGCTCCTGTGAATCACCATGTGCGAAATGGAGGGAATTTTTGGGAGGAGCACGAGGGGATTGCCGTTCTGGCCTGCGGGCATCTGATCCACCGCTCCTGCCTCACCGGTGTGGCGGAGGACCACCGCTGCCGGCCCCGGGGATCGTGTGAGGTCTGCGAGATGGGCGGACGTACCCCTGCGCCACGGCCCAGCAGCGAGGCGACGGTGACGACCGATGCGGCCGGCGACTACGGCCGGCGCCTGATCGGCAGCCTCGGCCGGGGGTACGACGCCGACTGGGACACGACGTGGGGCAGCGTCGACTTCGTACCGGCCCTCGACGGTACGGTCGAGGTGTGGGCGAGACCCGGGGTTCTGCACCTTCGGGTGACTGCCGGCAACCCGGAGACCCTCAGCCGGCTGGAGTACCTGGTCGCCAGCCGACTGATCCTCCTCGCCGGCGAGGACGTGCTCACCGTCCACTGGATCTGACGGCGCGACGCATCGCAAGCCGTCATGGGCGGGTCAGCCCACCGGGCTCATCGCCCGCCCGACCCGTGAGGGCACCGACGTCGGACCGGCCGCCCGATTTGTCTCGTCGAACTGCGCCATCATCTCTCGGCTGACCCGCAGACTTCCGGCCGCACGTCGGGCCCTCCACGGCGCAGGGCCCGTGCCGGGCCAGTACGCATCGACCAGAGCGCACAGGGCGTTGGCCTGGTCGACCGCCTTGACCGCGTGCGAGTACGCGACCATGAGCCGTTCCAGGAGCACCCGGGAGACGCCCGCCACGTCCGCACCGACGTCGGCCGCCCCGGGCCGCGAAGGGAGCCGGGACGAGCAGGTGGGCTCCGGATGGCCTCCGTCGATGAGCCGCGCCAGCCGGCCCACAGCTCCTGCCACCCGTCGCGGGGTGTTCCGGTCGCTGCCGGGCTGCCCGTCGCCGATCCCGGCACAGACCTCCCTCGCCCGCCCGATCTGAACGTCGAGGAGCTCCACGAACCGCAGATGATGGCGACGGGCCCGTCGGACGGCGGCATCGTGGTCGCCCTCGGTGACACCGGCCGAGGCCTCGACGAAGGCGGCCCGGAAGGAGACCGCGTGAGCGACCGTCTCAAGTCCTGCCACCCGCACGACGCGGAGATAGTCCGCAGCTGTTCCCCCTCGCCCCCGAAACCCCTCTGTCCCAGGCATCGGTATCTCCATTCACGGCCGTTGAGCGCCCGGTTGCGCTCCACAGGACATTCCCTCCTGCCCCACCCCTCCCCCCAGTCACCCCACCTAGCAAGCGTCCCACTTCTCCGACGGCCTCGAGTCGGCCGCGCCGCGTCCCGGGTCTAGGCCGCGGTGGGCATGTCCGCCCAGTGGGTGGAACGCCCGGCACGGGTGCAGCAGCCGTGGGAGGCCGCCAGGAAGTCGATGATGCCGCTGCCGCGTCCGTGCTCGTCGGGTGCGCAGCTGGTGATCCACTCACCCTCCTGCTCCGCCGGGCCGCCGTCCGCGACCTCCACGTGCACCATCCCCTCGTCGGGGACGTCCACGCGCAGTGCCACGGGGGGCAGCGCGTGCTCGACGGCGTTCGTGACCAGCTCGGAGACGACCAGCAGCACCTGGTCCGCGGCGTCCTCCCCGACACCCCACTCGGACAGCGCATGACGTGCGATCCGGCGGGCGGTACCGGCCGACTCCGGCAGGTGCGGCAGAACCCAGAGGCACGGAAGCGCGGCCACCTGAACAGCGGTGCACGGGGAGTCGGGCACGGTGTCCGCCGGAGTGCCCGACCCGTGGGTCAGAGGCTCAGCGGTGGTGGTGGTGAGAGTGGCGTCCATGACGATCACGTCCGGAGGGAGAAGGCTTTCATTTGGTCCTGCTTGCTAATTCAGTTCTACGGGAGGGGGGCGGCGTGAACATCGGGGATTGTCCCTAGCCTCGTCCCCAGGGCCCCTAACCCCTGGCCCCCTGGGGCCCCTGCCATCCCGGGGAACCCCCCCGACCCCGACCCCAGGGTCCGCTCCTTCCCTGGTGCAGCCGCCGTCCCCGGGTCCCCAGGGGCGCGTTTTCCCGGGGCGCGGGCCCTGCCCTCCGGCTCACCCCGGGTCCCCTGGGGTGCCCCCCAGGGGACCCGGGGTGACCACCGAGCCGGGACAGCTTCGTCCAGGGCCGCCGCACGGGCCTGCCACCCGTGCGCTTCGGTGAGAAACAATTGCGTTTCTGGTCGATATTGCGCCGGGCGTTCGGTGCAGACGAAAGGGCACGTGTCAACGTCGGCAGCCTGCCCGGTGGTCGATAGAAATCGTCTCGGGGGCGGCTTAAAATATATCTGCCGCGTGGCGTGTCGGCAGACGGTTTCCGGATGCGACGGTGAGGAGGTGGCGCAATGCGCGATGATGAACGCGAAAAGTCGCTGAAGAGGAATTTCCCCTGGCTCTATCGCGGCCCGGGTGGCCCAATTTCACTCGAAAGGCTCAAGGGGCTCGTAGGGGATGAAACGCCGCGGAGCGGCAAGGAGTGGTGGAAGAAGCGGAACAGTACCTGGTGCGCCCTGGTGGTCAATCGAATGGCGGTCGGTGGAGAAGAGGACGCCAAGGAAATATGGAACGTCTACTGCGCATTCCGTGCGATGAAGCAAAGATCCAAGAATCCCGGGCCGGGCGACATCAGCAGGAGGGGGGTTGCGATCCGCCGGGTCGATCGCATGGTGAGCAGTGGCGAATTCTATGACGATGTTGTCGCGATAAAGAAGATCGTCAGGCCTTCCGCCAAGGAGAAGGCGCGTGCGGCGGCCGAAATGCTCGTCGGAGGGACGGAAAACAAGGTGGTCGTGCCGCGCAGGAGGCTGCGGGAGGCCGCCGCCGTCTGCAGTGGGGTGGCCATGGCCGCGAAATCCTACCAGTCGGAATTGAGCCGGATCGCCGGCAGCATGCACGGGGGTGGTCTCCCGAAGTCCGTGGCCGGCAATACGAAGAGGATGGAGAGTCTGGCGGGCCTTGTGCGGAAGGATGCAGAAGTCTTGGCGGAGCTGGTCGGCCAGCTGGAGAGTATGCACCCGTCGGATCGAACGGCGCTGCATCTCTACCGGATGGCGTGCACGGTGGTGTGCCGGCTGTCGAACCGGGTGGATGAAGGCTTCGGCGACGAAGCACGGCCGTATCTCTGGGTGGGCGGGGCGCTGGAGACGGGGGATATCGGCTCGTGGACCGACCAGGAGTTCACCGCGGTCGGTGAGTACCTGGACAAGGTGTACAGCCTCTGTGCCGAAGTCGCCCCGCAGGTGGTCGAGCCCGGTTTTGAGTTCGCGAGTATTCCGTACGTCGGTCGAGCTTCCGCGGTCGGGGCCGGTCCCAGGCGCAAGTACCATGAGGCGCTCCAGTCCTGCGTCGCCCAATGGACGCTCGTGGTGAACCGCTGGGATGAGATTCAGGAAAAGAGAAGGGAATCGGCGCGAAGGTCGCCGGCACCACCCCGGGCCGGTGCCCCCGCGCGTGGCGATGGGATGACACTGCTCGCCATCGGCGATGGCCTGATCCAGGAGTCCAAATCCTTCTTGCAATTTATCACTAGTGCCGATCGATATTTCACATGCACCGGGATGGCGCAGTTCGGTGTCGCGCTGAACAAGTTCATCGAAAGTGCGGAGGGTGAATATGTGAAACTCTATAAGGTGGTCGAATCCGGCGGTACCGATATTCGGGTCGAGCGCAGATCGGAGGCGAGCCTGGTGGGACTGGCCCATGCCGTCGACCTCGGCATGTCGGAGGGGGTGGCGGGCAAGGCGGATGCCTTTAGCGATCTGGCGGATTTGATCAATTCGGGACAGCTCGAGGTGAAGCCTCCTGAAGCTTCCGAAATAAGGTCTCATCTGGAAATCATGCAGGATGCTTACGGGGCTGCTTGCAATGTCTACTACTGGTCCGATCAACTCCGTCGGAACTTTCCGAACGATGCTGCTGAATGGCCGAAAGGGCAGGCCGTGGTGGCTAAGGAGAGGAATTCCGAGGCGCTGGCACAGGTAATGATCGACGAGTTGTCCGACGATCCCACCTGACCGCCTCATGCGGGTCTGCTGCCCGCAGGTCTGCCCCGCAGGTCCGGTCCGTGCCTCGCGGGCCCTTTAGGTTCGTGGTGACGCCCCGCACAGGGTGGGGCGGGAGTCAGGTGGGTGCTGTGATTTCTGTTGACGAGACCGTGAGCCCGGCGTCCTCGGGGGAGAAGTCCCCTTCGGACGGGTTCGATGCAGTTCCGGTATGGGCGGTCAAGGAGCTCGTCCGTATCGCTCACGAGACCCTCGATCCGGGGGAGCAGATCTGCGGGGTCGAGGTGAGCGAGGAGAAATGCCGGGATCTGAGCGACAGGGCCTTTCGGTTCCGACTCTCCTACGAATGGTTCTACGAGCCCGGTGACGGGCCGTACGTGGATGAAGTCGACATCATCGTCTATCAGTCGCGGCGGCGTCGGTGGGAAGTCCACACGCTGTAGCGCCGGACGGACCGGCTGTTTTCCCCGCTGAATGTCCTCCAGGGCACTGGCTGCGGTCCCTCGCCGAGGTAGACAGGAGACCGCCAGGAGCGTTCGGCGCTGGCGAGAAACCGACCGACGGCGGAATGATGCCTGATATCCCTCTCACGTTCACCGCGGAGCCCGTCCGGGGAACTCCGCCGGGCGCGGTCCGGACGGCGGAACTCCGGTACGGGTCTTTCGACCTCTCGGCCCTGCTCGATCAGACCGTTGCCGTTCAGCGGGTGGCCAACGCGCTGTCGGAGGAGGAGTCCGAGTCACGTCGGTGTCTCATCGGCCGGCGTGCCGCGGAGCCCCGGGTGCGCGCGGTCGGGGCGTTCGCCGGCCGCCGGCTCGTCGGGTTCGCCTACGGTGCCCCTCTCGACCCCGATTGGCCCTGGGCGGACGAGATGGAGGAGGGGCTGAGGGACATCGGGGGCTTCGACGGTCTCGGTCGGCCGTTCTGGCTCCTCGAGCTTCATGTGGTCCCGTCCTGCTGGCGGCGGGGTATAGGGACGAGCCTGGTCGAGCGGCTGTGCCGCCCGGTGCGGCAGCGCTGGGTCGGACTCACCCGCCGGGCGTCGTCGGACCGGGCGCGGGTCTTCTACGAGTCCCTGGGGTTCGCGGACGTACCGGGGGTGGTCGGCGGCCGGGGGTATGTGGTGATGGGCGCCAGACGGCCGATCGGCCGGACGGCGCGTCGGGCGTGAGGTCTTGTCGGACCGTCACCCGGGTGCGGGCGATGCCGCGGACCGGGTCCCGGGCTCCGGTCAGGACGGTCCTGACCGGGTGTCCTCCTCCGCAACGGGGTGCGTACCGAGCAGCGTGGTGATCGCGTTCTGCAGAGTGGTGCGGGTGGCGTCGAGGTTGCTGAGGTACCCCGTGGCCACCGCTCCGTCGTAGAGCATGAGGAGTGCCTGCGCGACCCCCCGGGGCCGGGGCGGGTCGAGCCGGGAGAGCAGGTCCTCCAGGAGCCGCAGGAACCACGAGCGGTGATCGGCCACCACCTGCCGTACCGGGTGTGCCGGATCGTCGTACTCGTTGGCCGCGTTGATGAGCGGAGACCCGTGGAACCTCGGCCGGCACACGTAGTCGGCCACCTCGTCGAACAGTGCCTGTAGGGCCTCGTAGGGCGGCAGGCCGGCCATGACCGTGGTCAACCCCGCACGTACCTGGCCGTGTAGGTCCTGGAGGTAGGCCACCACGAGGTCGTCCTTGGTGGGGAAGATCCGGTTGAGCTCCTCGATACCGATCCGGGCCCGGGCCGCGATCTCGTCCATGCCGACGGCTCGCACCCCTTTGCAGTAGAAGAGGTCTGCGGCAGCCTCGATGAGTACGTCGGGCATCTTCGGGGTCACACCGGGTAGCGTCTCGGACGGAGGAGTCGACATCTCTCACCTGATGATCGGGTGGACGGGAGTGGAGGGGGCGAGCGTGACGCTCTCCTGGCGAAAGTACCGCGCGGGTACCGAGGCCCGGTTAGCTGAAGGGGCAGTCTTTGGGGGTGAGGTCGGCCTAAGTGTGATGCTTCTGACGTTCCGCCCCTCGCGAGGCGACAACCCGCCGTGTCATGGGGCACCCTTGCGGGAACGACCGGTCTGTGACAGAGCACAATGAATGATGTGAGTATGACTCGAAAGGTGTCGGATCCCGCCGTGCAGGCAATGGCCCCGCGGGACCGTCTCCTCGACGCAGCCACCCGCCTCTTCTACGCCGAGGGCATCCGGGCTGTCGGCGTGGACAGGATCATCGGCGAGGCCGGCGTGACCAAGGCCACCTTCTACCGCCACTTCGCGGCCAAGGACGACCTCGTCGTCGCCTACCTGGAGGCGGAGGACAGGCGTCAGCGCGAGTACATCGAGTCCGCGCTCATCGGCCTGCCTCCGCAGAAGGCGCTCCAGCGGATCTTCGAGCTCGTCGGCGATTCCACCTGCGCGCCCGGCTTCCGGGGCTGTGCGTTCCTGAACGCCGCGGCCGAGTTCCCGGTGGCCGACCACCCGGTCCGTGAGGCCGTCGCCGTCAACCGCGCGTGGTTGCAGTCCCTGCTGCGGGACCTCCTGGCCGAGATGGGCCATGCGACCCCCGACGCGGTCGCCGGAGTGTTGATGATGCTCGTCGACGGGGTCAAGACGGCCGGGTACCTCGATGACGCCTCGACCGTCCGGCTCACTCTCCACGACACCATCCACAGCCTGGTCGGTGGAGACTCCTGAGCCGGAGCCGGTTCAGAGCCACCTGCGCCAGGCGCGGCCGGGGGGCCCGTCCGTGGTGTCCTGTTGCGGTTGAAGGGGGTCCGGCGCCGGGGGGAAACCGCTCTCCCGGGGCGGAGCGAACAGGGCGTGGGCGAACGAGTCGATCGCCGCGTCGATGATCGAGGTTTCCTCCCCGATCGGCACCGCCTGGTCGGACCGGTCGAGGAAGGCCACCAGGGGCGGTATCGGCGCCGCCAGTTCGACCGGGCCCGCCGGCCCGAAGAGGGTGATGTGGACATCCCCCAGCGTGCCGAGGCGTCCGGCCGGGCGTATGTGGATGTATCCCTGCCCGCTCGGCTTGGTCAGGCCTTCGAGCAGGACTTCACGGGCGAACACCCAGGGGATTTCCTCATCCGGTGACAGGTTGAACGTGATCGAGACCGCGAGCGGGTCGCCGGGGTCGTAGCTGAGCTCGGACATCAGCGGGATCTCGAGGTCGTCCGTGACCCTGAGGATCATGGGAACCCGATTCTGGATGGCGCCGTTCATTTCCACTCGTTTCATCTCTGCCCGGATCTCGCACCCGGATTCTCTTCAGGGCGAGGCGGTAAAAATTTGATAAGCTAGAGAAGACAGACAGTTCTGTCTCTTTCAGAGACCATAGCTGGTCGATTGATGCCGACGCCAGGAACCTCGGGACGCCCCGCCGGGTCCGAACCCCCAGCGGGCCGCCGGGCAGCCCTGGACGGGCCGCCTCGGCGGCTTCTCGGCAGTCGGTTCAGCCCCCCGTTACCTCGAAGACCGGTTCGGCCTTCGGCGTGGCGTGATCTCGCTCGACGGTGAGCGGATGGCCGGCTTCCTCCACTATCGCGCACCGGCCCGCAGGACCACGAGCACCTTCGGGCGGATCCGGCCGGGCGGAACGGCCACTCGGTCCTGCCCGTTCGGCTGCCCCTCAGCCCCTGCCCGGAGTGCGGGCGCCGCATGTGGGCGGCTACGCGCCACCCGGGCGGGCGTCGTGGGCGACGGCCTGCTCGTAGCGCGGGGAGACGACCTGCCCCCCGGGCAACAGATCACCGAGGTCGTCGAACACGACCACCCCGTTGCACAGAAGGCTCCACCCCTGGTCGGGGTGGCACGCCGTGGGGGAGGCCGCATCACGGTCGGCCGCATCAGCGGACGGGCAGCGGGGAGAGTGTGTGCACATCGGAACCGTTTTCCTTGTCGTCTCGACGGCGGTCCTCGGAACAGAAGTTCCTCGGAGACTCCAGAATGCCGCGCGGGCAAGAGCGACAGAGAGAACGAAAGGCCCCCTCATCGGGCCGGCGATCGCTCCCGGACAGACGTCCCGCCACGTCGGAAACGGTCCCGCACGACGACACGGGGACGGCGATCAGGCCTCCCCACCCCCGGGCCTGCCTCCGTGGCTGCCCGATCGGGAAGCCGGGCCGCCCGCTGTCCGGGCAAGGCTGGGAGTCAACGACAACAGGTCGACGGCAGCGGAGAGAACCCCGAAGCCCCTGGACCGAATCACGCAGAGAACGGATCAGCAAGTCCAGGCCGTGACCCCCACCAGCGGGGCACGGCCGTGATTTTGAAGTACGCAGAGGTATCGACATGACGGACACCCTCCAACGTCTCACCGACGAAGGCGTGGCCATCTGGCTGGACGATGTGTCCAGGGACCGCATCGCCTCGGGAGATCTCGACGATCTCGTCCACCACCGGCACGTGGTGGGAGCCACGACCAGCTCGGCCGTCCTCAGACAAGGCGTCAAAGGCGCCGGCTACCGACGGCAGCTCGCCGAACTCTCGAACCGGGGCGTCACCGCCGACGAAGCACTGCACATCCTCGCCGCCACCGACGCACGCGAGGCCGCGGACATCCTGCGTCCCGTGTTCGACGCGACCCACGGACACGACGGACGCGTCTCCATCGAGGTCGACCCCTGCTCGGCACGGCACACCTCGACCATCATCGCCGAGGCAGGGGAACTGGCCTGGCTCGTCGGACGGCCGAACCTGTTCATCATGGCCCCGGCCACCGAAGCCGGCCTCCCGGCCATCACCGAACTCCTCGCCATGGGCATCAGCGTCCACGTCACGCTGATCTTCTCGCCCGAGCGCTACCGAGCCGTCATGGACGCCCACATGGCAGGCCTGGAAAGAGCGGCAGCAGCCGGAATCGACCTGTCCGGGATCGAGTCGGTGGCCTCCTTCTCCGCCTCCGAGGTCGACGGGGAGATCGACCGGAGACTGGAACGGTCGGCAGGACCCGCAGGCCGCACACTCAAAGGCCGGGCGGGCATCGCCGCGGCCCGCCTCTTCTACCACCTTCACGAAGAGGCCCTCACCACACCCCGATGGCGCGCGCTGGAGGCACTCGGCGCCAACGCACAGCGCCCGCTGTGGTCGTCGACCGATACGCACGCCCCGGCCGCGTCCGACACGCGCTACATCACCGAACTCGTGGCCGCCGGCACCGTCAGCACCATGCCCCGCGCCACCCTGGAGGCGGCGGCCGACCACGCCCTGGTCGTCGGCGACAGCATCAACGGCACCTACCCGCAGGCCCAGGACGACCTGGACCGGCTCGCGGACGCCGGCGTCTCCTACGCCGACGCCGCCCGCCGGCTCGAGGACGAGAACATCGGAGCCCACGAACACACCTGGCGCTGGCTGCTCGGCTTCACCAGCCGCGCGCTCGCACGACGCGCAGGCCATGACACGAAGTTCGACAAGCTCTCGGTGGGCCGGCACGACCAGCTCCCCGGCTGAGAGCCGAAAACGGAACCCCCTCAGTGCCGCGCCACGAAATCGGGCGGGCCCGAGGAACCGGACACAACCAGGAAAGGCGTGGTGCTCAGAGCCTGCGACGAGGAGACGGCACGCACGGTCAAGGCGAAACGTCCCGGCCGAATGTCGGACGGCAGCACAAGCCGGACGTCGAGCGTGCCGTCACTGCGCACGGTCGCCGTCCCCGCCTGACCCACGGGGCCGTCGAGCCCCAGGCTGACATTGCCTCCGGGGGGCAGCCCGGTCGCCGAAACCGCGATCACCGACCCCGGGGAACCGACCGCCGGGCTCACCCTGAGCGTGGCCGCACCGTTGACCGTATGGGTGACGACCGGGCTGGTGCTCGGCTGGTACGTGGCGTCCCCGCTGTAGACGGCGACCACGGCATGGCCGCCCGGGATGAGCGCCGAGGTCACCAGCTTGGCGGTCCCGCTACCGTCCAGCGCCACCGCCGAGCCGAGCGGGGTCTGCCCGTCGGTGAAGGTCACCGAACCGGTGGGGACACCCGCGTCCCCACGGACGGTGGCCTTGAAAGTCACCGACTGCCCCGGCACCGAAGGAGCGGGCGAGGACGTGAACCCGATCGAAGAGGGCGCCGGCTGCACGACGAGCTGGAATTCCTGCCGGAGCGGCGTCACCGGCCGGCCCGGACCGGAGTGGTCGGCGATCTGGACCGTGAAGACGAAGTCGCCCGCCGCCCGCGGCGTCCCCGACAGACGCCCGCTCGCAGCATCCAGGGAGAGCCCGGCCGGAAGACTGCCGCCGGCGACCGTCCAGGCGTAGGGAGGCGTACCCCCGTGCGGAGCGTTGCTGGTCGGGGAAGAGTACGAGGCCTGGAAGGTCCCAGGAGGGAGCTGGGCCGAGAACTGCGCCCCCAGCGCCTCCAGCACCGTGACCGAGAACATCCGGTCCGCCCGCTGGCCCGTGCCGTCGGTCGTCCGCAGCACGGCGTTGAACGTCCCCGACTGCGATGGCGTCCCCGTGACCACCCCCTTCGGGCTCAAGGACAACCCCGGGGGCAACGCCCCCAACGTGACGGCCCAGCCGAAGGGAGGCGCACCGTTCGAGACACCCAGACCGGTCCGCACATAGGGCGTACCGGTGACCGCACCGGGCAGTGCCGCGGTGGTGATCCGGTACGACTGGACGAGAGCCAGCGTATGGGCCCTGCCCGCCGAGACGGCCGTGACCCCGCCCAGCCCGTCCGGGACCGTGGTCTGACCGAGGTCGTCACGGCCCCAGGCACGGACCGACCCGCTCTTGTCCAACGCCACGGCGAACCCGTCCCCGGCGGAGACGGCGACCACACCGCCCAACCCCGCCGGGACCGCGGTCTGCCCGAAACGGTTGTCGCCCCACGCCACGACCGTGCCGTCGCTCTTGAGGGCGAGGCCGAATCCGTCGCCTGCGGAGACGGCGGTGACGCCGTTCAGGTCGGTGGGGACGTTGAGTTGGCCGAGGT
>NZ_JBEZIR010000021.1:0-64923 GCF_040651175.1 Kitasatospora sp. NPDC048540 | reverse complement strand
GGTCGTTGCGGCCCCAGCCCTTGACCGTGCCGTCGCTCTTGAGGGCGAGGCCGAATCCGTCGCCTGCGGAGACGGCGGTGACGCCGTTCAGGTCGGCCGGGACGTTGAGTTGGCCGAGGTCGTTGCGGCCCCAGCCCTTGACCGTGCCGTCGCTCTTGAGGGCGAGGCCGAATCCGTCGCCTGCGGAGACGGCGGTGACGCCGTTCAGGTCGGTGGGGACGTCGAGCTGGCCGACGCCGTTGCGGCCCCAGCCCCTGACCGTGCCGCCACTCCTGAGCGCGAGCGCGAAGTCATCGCCCGCCGCGACGGCCGTCACATCACCCAGATCCGCCGGCACACCCAGGACACCGGAAGCGTTGTCGCCCCACCCGGTGACCGTGCCGTCGCTCTTCAACGCCAGGCTGAACCCGGTCCCCGCAGCGACCGAAGCCACCCCGCTGAGGCTGGGCGGCGCACCGAGCTCCCCCGCGGCATCGCTGCCCCACCCACTCACCGTCCCGACGGCCGCCGCGGTCGCGGACAGCACACCGATCGCCACACCCCCGGCCGTGAGAACACCCGCCACCGCGATCAGGACCGCGTTCCGGCGCAGCGAAGCCCCCCGGCGGCGCGACACACCGGCCGACGACCGCTCGTCCTCGAACGCCTGGGGTTCCGCCATGAGATCCTCTAGCGAATATCCGGTGACAATGACCCGATCCCCAGCATGAGGACGACGGACGACCAGCCCCAAGCCCTACGGGCAACCCCCCGCGCCGAATTCACTGCCCCCGAGGACGCCATCCGGCCGGCCGGTGCCGGATTCCGCCGATCCGGCCGATACACCGGAAACATGATGACGAGTGAACCGCAGAGTTGCCCGCACTGCGGCAGGGTGGACCTGACCGCGATCATGGGCCCGGACTTCGCCCGCCGGGCCGCGCGCAGACGCCGGGCCGCCCTGCTCACCCTGCTGCTCTGCTGCGCCGCGCTGGTCCCGTGGATCGCCTATCTCGCCGCGACCCTGCCGATCCGGTACGAGTCCCGGCAGTGGCGGGCGGCCTGGGTCGGATTCGACCTCGCGCTGCTCGCCACGCTCGCCGCCACCGCCTGGTACGGCTGGCGCGGCAGACAGCTCGTGGTGCCCTGGGGACTGGCGGCAGCCGTCCTGCTGACCTGTGACGCCTGGTTCGACGTGATGCTCGCCTGGGGTACGGGCGACTTCACCGTCTCCGTCCTGTCCGCCGCCCTGGTCGAACTCCCGCTGGCCGGCTACCTGCTGGCGCGGGCACGGCGCATCCTCCAGTTCTTCGTGCGGATGCAGTGGTATCTGACCGGGATGCCCGGCGACCCGCCCCCGCTCCACCGGGCGCTGCTGTTGTCCGGCACCACGGCCTCCTCCCGCCGCTGATGCCGGGTCTTTCGGGCAGAGGGTGATGCCCGTGGCGGTACCCTCCGCCGCTCCCGTATCCGCCGTCACGGACGGAACACTGACGCTATGGGCATCGACCTCTCCCTCAGCAGCACGGAACTGGAGGTCGAGCCCGGTCGGGAGGCCGGGCTCGACCTCCAGCTGCGCAACACGGGTGCGACCGTCGATCAGTTCACGCTGTCCGTCGTCGGAGACCTCGGCGACTGGGCCACCGTCGAGCCCAAGATCATCAACCTCTACCCCGGGGACGAGGGGGAGGCCCGCCTCGTCCTCAAACCGCCGAAGTCATCGGACGTCCTCGCCGGTGAGATCCCGTTCGCCGTGCGCGCCGTCTCGCGGGAGGACCCCGAGGGCTCGGTCGTCGAGGAGGGGACCGTCACCGTCGCGGCCTTCACCGAGGTCGCCGCCGAGTTCATCCCGCACGGCTCACGAGGGTCCTTCCGTGCGCGTCACCGGCTCGCCGTGGACAACCACGGGAACACGCCGATGCCGGTCACCATCAGCATGGTGAACCCGAACAACGAGCTGCTGTTCAAGGTTCGCCGCACCTCGCTGACGATCCCGCCCGGCGCCGCGGTCCTGGTCCCGGTCCGCGTCATACCGAAGAAACGATTCCTCAAAGGGACGAAGAAGACCCACCCCTTTCAGGCGGTGGTCACCGGCGACGGGTTCCCCCCGGTCACCGCCGACGCGGCGATGGTCCAGGAACAGATCCTCCCGGCCTGGCTCCCGCGCGCGCTCGCCGCACTGATCGCCCTGTCGATCGCCTTCGCCATCCTCTGGTTCACCGTCCTCAAACCGACCCTGAAGACCCAGGTGCAGAACGGCGCGCCCATCTCCCCCGGCACCGGCGTCTCGCCCAGCGCGGGCGCGAGCCCGAGCGCCCAGCCGTCCCCGGGCGCGAGCCCGAGCGGACAGCCGTCCCCGGGGGCGAGCCCGAGCGGGCAGCCGTCGGCGGGAGCCAGCCAGGGCACCCAGCCGTCGGCGGGAGCCGGCCAAGGCGCCAAAGCCTCCGGTGGGGCGAGCCAGGGTGCCGGCGGCACCAACCAGAGCTCCGGTGCGACCGGTAAGAGCACTCAACCCGCCGCGAGCGCAGGGGCGCAGGCCACCCAGGGCGGGGGCACCGTCGCAGGGGGAGGCACAACGGGCGGCGGATCGACGCAGGCCCCGTCCAACACCTCCACCTCACCCCCCTCATCCCCCGCCGACGTGTCCATCTCGACCGACACACCGGCCGGCGACCCCGGAACGTTCAAGACCTTCAACAGCCAGGCGGTCCCCTCGGGCAAATCCCTTCTCATCACCGACATCCTCGTCTCCAACCCCAACGGGGACAGCGGCTATCTGCAGATCCGGCGGGGTGACTCAACGCTCTTCCCGCTGGGGCTGGACAACTTCCGCAGCTACGACCTGCACTTCGTCGAACCCATCCGGTTCGGCCCGGGCGATCAGGTGGTCATCGCCGTGGACTGCCGGAACAGCAACGCCGCATGCACCCCGTCCGTCTTTCTGTCCGGAAAGATCCAGTAGGTCTCACCGGAGAGCGGAGGAACCCAGAATGAGTGACGAAATCCCTCCCGGCACCCGCGACGGTGCAACGCTCATGACCTTCGACGGAGTCCGCTGCGTCGAGGAGCTCGGGCAGGCCATAGGCAGGCGCAGGGAGGATCTCGGCTGGAGCCGTTCGAAGCTCGCGGAGGAGAGCGGCATGACGGAGATGTCCATCGCCAGGCTGGAGGAGGGCCAGGCCGCTTTCACATTCCCCCTGGTCGGCCGCATCGCCGCCGTGCTCGGTCTGGACCTTCAGGTGGCGCTGGTCCCGCGCACCGGGGCGAGCACGTCCGGCAGCAAGTCGTGAGAGTGGAGCGGGTCGCCCTCGGCGGCGCAGAGGTTCTCCTGACCCGACGGTGCCAGGAGCCGTGCCGCCTGAAGCAGGGCCAGCATCTTGCGAAGCCGCGGGTGGAGGCCGACCAGGCTGAAGGCCGTACCGTGCGCCGAGCAGCTGTCACGCGCCGCGAGAAGGATTCGAAGACCGGTCGCATCACAGAAATCGAGGCCGGCGACGTCCACGACGAGCTGGTTCGGCCGCCGGGTGAGAAGTTCCGCGACCGCGAACTCCACCAGGGGAGCCGTGCAGGCGTCGAGTTCGCCTTCCAGGTGCAGGAGCGCCGTCCCGTCGTACAGGACGCCCCGGGGGGACAGCATCTCGTTCGGGTGCATGATCACCTTCAGTTGCATGATCACCGCCGTGGGGATCGCTCCAGCATCGCCCCAGAGGGGTTTCACACCACGATAGTCCACCGCCCGGGCAGAAGAATATAGGGACATATGTACCCATTTCACAGCCTTCGTGGTATACGAACCGGGCCGCGTGCCGCCGCCGCTGCCCCGGCCGGAACCCGGGCGGACAGGGGCTGCCCGTGCTCCCGGAACTGATCGCCGCGGGACTCATCGCCGGCAACCTGTACGCGGTGCCCGCGCCACCCGTCACGTCCGCGCACAGCCCCCACACCCTGTCCCGTCGGACGCACCCGCCTGCGAGCCCGACCGGCCCGACGCCATCCCTCCAGACGACCAGGACGGGCACGAACGACACCGATACCGGGACCCGATCCGGCCGACCGGCCCCGGACGGGACCGAGCACCCCGGAAAGCTCGCCGACGACGGCCCCGATCCACTCACACTCGTCGCCACCGCCCTCGCGGCCGCCGTCGCCGTGACCGGGCTGCGAGCCGCCCGGCGCCGCAGCACCCGCCGACGCCGACCCCGGTCCGCCCCGGCGGACCCGCACCGGTCCGTCCCGGACACGAGAACCTCACCGACCCCGCCTGCGTACACACCCCGCCCCGGACACCGGGACCCGCGATGACCCCACCGAGCAGCTCCACCCGGCCCGCGGCACCGGGCGACCCGAACCCGCGACGGACCACCGAACCGGCTCGGATCGCACCCTCACCGGGTCAGACCGCACGCTCGAGGAACGGCTGCGCACCGAGAGCCGTGTAGCGGGCACGCGCGCGATCGAGGAACACGGCGGCAGTCTGGTGGTCGCCCAGAAGATGGTGCAGATGACAGGCGGCCTCCTCGAGACGGGCGCGGTGGAAAGGAGGATCGTCGGGGCGCAGCGGGGTGTCGAGGACCCGGTGGTAGGCGTCCGCAGCGGCATGGAGATCCCCATGGGCCTCGGCCAGCTGCCCGGTGGCGAAGGCGGCGGCCGTGCGCAGGAACGGGGTCCGCCGGGCGAGCCCGCACAGGTGGGCGAGGGCGTCGCGGGCCTGGTCGAGCTGGCCCGTGGCGGTGAGGGCCTCGGTCCACATGGGCCAGAACTGATGGGTCGGCCAGGTGACGAGGTCGCCGAGGGCGTCCCGGTACAGGGGCCGCAGAGCGGAGAGCATGGCCGCATGGTCGGCGCGGCCCTGCGCGATGGCGGCGGCCGCCAGACCCGACTGATCGGAGAAGGTCGGCACGGGAACCTGGCTCTGCGACGCGTCGAGATGCTCCTGGGCGCTCCGCCATCGGCCCTGCCCCCCGGCGACGATCGCCGCGTACGCGTGCGCGGTGATGAAGTGGAACCGGAAGCCGCCGATGTCGCCCTCGGCGAGAATCTGCTCGGACGCGGCTGCGGCCAGCTCCCAGTCCCCGAGCAGGTAGTGGCAGGCCGACAGATGGATCAGGGCCATCAGCCGGGCGAGCGGAAGCGCATCACTGCGGCCCGGCTCCAGGACGGCGGCGACGTCACGCCGCGCCGCCTGCAAATCCCCCATGGCGAGCAGACAGGTCCCGCGACCGATGAGCCCGCTGCTGCGCGCCAGGGCACGGTCCGCGGGCAGTGCGGCGATCCACGGTTCTCGCAAGGTGGCCGTCGGGCCCTGGCTGAACAGCAACGTGTTGCCCAGGATCAACTGCGTCGCGATCGTGTCGTAGGTGCGTGTGTCGTTCACGGTACCCGCCGATTCGTCCTGCAGGGCCTGTCGCAGCAGGAGGGCGGAGTGTGGTGCGTCGCCGCTCTGGAACACGGCCAGCCCGAGCCGGAGCCGGGCCTGGGCCAGGGTGGCGAGGTCACCTTCGGCCTCCGCCTCGGCCAACGCCTGCTCGCCCAGCCGTACCGCGCCCTGATAGTCGCCGTCCATATAGACGTAGCAGCTCAGCAGCAGGGTCCGCTTGGCACAGGGGGCGCACTGCTCGACGGGCCCCCGCAAGGGGTGGGCCGCACGCAGGCCCCTGGGGTTGATCAGGTTGATGGTGTGCTCGGCGGCGGTGAGGAGCCGGCGCTCGTGCAGCTCACGTCTGTCGGAGAGATCGGCTGCCCAGAGCAGTAGCGTCGCCGCCCGGTCGAGGTAACCGAGGCGGGCGTTCCGGTCGGCCTCGGCATCGAGTGACTCGGCGAGCGGACCATCGAGGTGACTGGTGGAGGCGACCCGGTGGGCCCAGGCGGCATCGGTCTCCACGACACCGACGGCGGCCGCGTGCAGGGCACGCCGTCGCTCCGGGCGGATGGCCTGGTAGATCGCGTCACGCTGGAGCGGATGGGCGATGCCCACCGGTACGGCTGCACCGGGGGGCCCGGCGGGATCGGGCCGGGCCCGGACCAGGAGGCCTGCCTCCAGCAGCGGACTCAGGGCCCGATCCGGCTCGAAGTCCTGCTCGTGCAGCTTCGCGATCCGTGCCGCCGTGTCGACGGGGGAGGGGATGCCCAACACGGCCAGCGCCTCGACCAGGGCCCGGCTGTCGGCAGGCAGCCGCTCCAGGCTGCGGCGCACCGCGGACGCCAACGACGTCGGCACCGGAAGAGCCGCCCCGACATCCGCCAGGTCACCGGGCGTGGTGGAGGCGAGGATCGACCGCAGGTACAAGGGGTGGCCTCGGGTGTGCTCCCACAGCCGGCGCAGCACCGCCGCCGACAGCGGCTCGTCCGCCATCAGCCCCGCCTGGGCCTCCGGCAGCCCGCTCAGCCGCAGCACCTGCGTCTGCCCGGCCCAGGTCCCCTGCCGCCACCGTTGCGACGGATCCCCGGGCTCCGCGCCGGCCGGATCGGTACGGCACGTGGCCACCAGGAGGACCCTCTCCTGCCACAGCCACCGCAACAGCGATCCCAGGACCTGCAGCGAAGCGTCGTCCGCCCACTGCACGTCGTCCACCACCAGCACCAGTGGTAGGTCCTGGACCGAGCCGAGCAGTTCCACCAGTTCGACGCCCACCGCCACCGGGGCGACCGACGGCCCGAGGCGGCCGCGCAGTACCACCGACTTCTTCACGAGTTCCGGATCGACCTGGCGAAGCCACTGCTCCACCACTCCGTAGGGCCAGTCCTGTTCGGACGGGTCACAGCCGGCCCACCACACCCTGTGGCCGGTCAGCGCCGCCAGGGCCTGCCGCACCAGGGAGGTCTTGCCGATCCCGGCCTCGCCCTCCACCACCACCAGCTGCGGAGCGCCGGACGCCGTGGCGACGGCACAGCCCGCAAGCAGTTCGAGCTCGGCGTCCCGCCCCACGAAGGACTGACCGGATTCCGGCGCCGTGCCTTCCGCCGCACCCGGCGAGGCCCGGCTCGAACGCTTCGCCGGCATGTACATCAGCCGCCCTCCTGACGTCAGGACGGGACCCGGAAACTCCCGAGAGGTCTCCCCTACATAATGGCCTGGTTCGTACATAATGGCCTGGTTCGGCACATGTCACTCGTCTGGGCGGGAACCCCCAGGGTCGGGGGCCCATCAGTCAGGGGCTGACACTTCGACCGGTGCACGAACCCCGGCGAGCGGCGCGACGGCGGCTGTGGCGTGGAGCCGGCCAGGGCGTCACCGTGGCCTTACCATCCCGTTCATCCATACAGATGTGCATTCAAGTATTCCACCCATCTCTCGATGCTCTCCATGTCCATCGGATGCGTTCCTTCGGTTTCATAGAGATGGTAATCGGTCGTGTAGGTCTGCAGTGTCCCATCCCCGTGGCGGACCTCCTTGATAAATCGAAAATAGGGGTGCACATCGGACAGGGGCTGGCTTTCGACATCGCGGTCCAAGAATATGAACCCCGGGATCCCGTCGTTGATCTCCGGGACGAAGAGCGCCGTGGTGAGAGGGTGGACCAGGCTCACGGCGAGCCCCTCGGCGGAGATCATGAACGTCAGCTCACGTCTGTTGTCCCAGCCGAGGAGGTAGGTGATATCGGTCGGATCCTTGGCCCGAGGACCCTTGGTGGGCCAAATCTTGACCGTACACCAGGCGGTCACCAGGGCTGTATTCGCCTCGGAATCTCCCCGCTTCCCCGTGCGAAGCGCGTCCTTCGTGACGGTGCAGATCAACTCAATATCGCCAAAAACTGCATCAAAGTAGAACTCCTCCTGGGGGTACTGCGACAGGAGGACTTCGACACCGGACTGATGGCCGTCGGCCCCGTGCGCGGCCGAAATATGCTCGGTCATGTTGGAAAGGAACATCCGGAAGTCGCGTTGCACGGTGCGACGTGTCGTCGCCCGTGCCGTCTCGCCCGCAACGCTGTCCAGAGCGGTCTCGGCGAGCTCATCCACCTGATCGAGCCCCGTGCCTGCAGGACCGTACGCGTTGGCGAGATGACCGGCGACATGTGCAGCATGGCCCAGCCCGGGCGTATGGCTGCCCATGGCCGTCATGAGAGTGAGAAAACCAGATGCCCCCGTTCGGGCATAGTCCCCGACCGTCAGTGCCGTGCTCGCAGCACCCAGTCGGCCCGATAGCTTCCCCTCGGTCTCCCGGGCCGCGTACTCGGAGATCTTATCGATGTTCCCGCGGCCCACCTGTCTGCGAGCATCCTGCTTTGTAGCGTAATACTTGTGCCCAGCAGTCCCGGCGCTCATGATCCCGAATATGATGGCCAAGGGAGGGAATAGTGCCGTAAGGGGACCGAGTGCGGTCTGGATGGTACTGTTGATCGACGCAATGAGGGTCAGCTTGTCTGCGAGCCCAGGATTGGTGTCGCTCAGATTGTCCGCATGTACGGTCCTGGCCAGGTCGATCAATGATTCGCGATAATCGGAGGATATTTTTCCGACGGCGCCTTGCAGGCCCTTCAGCGCTAGATCGTGAGCGGATATGGCGGCAGCGACGTCGTCCTCCGTGGCGGCGGGATCATTTGCCGCCCTGCGCAGATCCCCGGTGCGCCGAGCCAGTTCGTCGAACTGTTTTTCGATCATGCCATAGGGATTGATGAAGTCGTTTTTCTCGCGAATATAGTCGCTTCCCTGCAAGGCGTTTGTATTTGCCATCTGATCCATCAGGTCCGTGATGGCCAGGAGCCCGGGCAGGATCGGCTTGAATTTGTCTGCTATTGCCAGCCGCTCACTCACCACTACGCCGTGCTTGCCACTCCCGTGGCCTTTGGTGACATTCTTGAAATATGCATCTGTCAGCTGCTTGATCTGCTCCGGGTGTCTATCGAAGGAAGATCGTAGGCGACTGACTTCCCTCCGGAAGAGGGAATAGGAGGCTTTGACCTCTGGTTGACGCCATCCCTTGGTCGCATGGAATCCGTTGATCCGGTCCGGGGTGAGCCCCCTCGCGATCGCAGCGTATTCAGGATTTCCCCGACTATTCAAAAAGGCGCAGTAGTATCGAATCAGGAAGGTGTGGTCCGTGTATTTTCTGACTACATCTTTAAAATTGCCGGGAAGTTCCCCGATTCGCTTTCTGTCCGCGATGCTGGCAGGATCGTCACCGAGCCATCTCCATTGCGCGAGCGTCTCGCGTATCTTGATCCATTCGGCTGACTCCATTTAACCGCCCCTTCCTCTCACTTTTCCGCGGCCGGGAAGAGAAGGGCAATTTCATCGCTGGTCATGTGCGTGCCGCCTTGATTTTCCGGCGGCTGCTCACTCACGGTTTCCTTGGTCCATCCACCCCATGTGAGCCATTTATTCGCGGTCTTGAAATCTTCCTTGCTCGCGTATCGCATGGCCACATTCCAGGAGAATATTCTTGCGAGCTCCGGCTGGCTTTGTATCTGGGCCATAAGATCATTGTCGCCGGCTATCTCCTTCAGCCAGTGGATCGCGAGTGGATAGTCATTATCCTTTACGGCCGTATCGAATTTTTTGACATACTTCGCTATATCCATGGCGATGACCTCTGGGATTCAATGCGGCCTCGGAACTTTGATCTGCGGCGGCGCGTGATTGCGGCATCAACCGAACCTCGAGCCGAGGATTCGTCTACATGCTAGGTCCGCCACTGAAACTTCCAAGGTGCGCCGGGGCGGCCGGAAGGGCACATGGCGCTTCCTCCCGCCCGCTGAGGATGACCACCGATGCCGACCCAGAGGTTCTTGATCGTCGCGGCGCTTATTCCACCCGGGCGGCCCTCCTCCGGCGGCTCGAGGGCCAGGGCGGAGAGGCCCGGCGGCTGGTCCCCGGAATACCCCGGCTTCACATCTGCAAGGGCACCAGAAGCCGTTAATGCTCATACAGATGTCAACCGGGGTTCGCGGTCCGCACGGTCGCCCGCATTCCCCGAACCGGTGGGCCAGGAAGCCACATGACCGTGAAGCCGGGCCCCGGGTACTGCGGCTAAACGATGAGGCACCCGTCCGGACCGCAAGACCCGTCCCCCGCATCGCCGCCCGGACCGACCACCGTCAGCCGGGCCTTCTTGCCCCAGGCCTCGTCGAGCGCGGCCCGGAAGACCTCCGGCGGCTGGGCACCCGACACCCCGACCGCGCCGTCGACGACGAAGAACGGGACACCGGTCGCACCCAACGCCCCCGCGGCCGCCTCGTCCTCGCGCACCGCATCGGCGTAGGCGGTCCGGTCGGCGAGTACCCGCTGCGCCTCCTCCCGCTCAAGGCCGGCCTGTACGGCCAGCTCGAGCAGCCGTTCATCTCCGAAAGCGGACTGCTCGTCGGCGAAGTTCGCCCGGTACAGCAGCTCGAGCAGCCGGCTCTGCGCGCCGTGTTCCTTCGCCAGGTGCAGGAGCCGGTGCATGTCGAACGTGCTGCCGTGATCCCGGCCGCCGGCCCGGTAGTCCAGGCCCTCCGCCCGGGCGTGCTCGGCGATGCGTTCCTCGGAGCGGGCGACCTGCGTCACGGTGGCGCCGTATTTCGCGGCGATGAGCGGGATGACCGGCTCGACCTTCCCGTGCTCCCGGTGCGGGTCGAGTTCGAAGGACCTGTGGACCACCTCGACGGCGTCCCGGTGCTCGAACCCGGCGAGCCCCTGCTCGAACCGCGCCTTTCCGATGTAGCACCAGGGGCAGGCTATGTCACTCCAGATTTCGACACGCATGATGACTTCTCTCTTTCTACGGCGACAGGTGGTTGATCGGAGGGCACCGATGACGCTCTTGCCATGGCTACGGCCCCGGGGGCCGGCCGCCGGGAGACGTCCGTGGCCCGACGAGGGGTGGAAGGCTGCAGAAGGCCACGATCGCCGTCCCGCCGGCCTCGGCGAGTCCGGTGGGAGCGGTGACCGTCCCCGGTCGGGCCGTCTGGAGAGGCGCTCGCCGAGTGAGCGCCGATCTTGACCGGTCGGGGATCCGATGCCGTCAGCGGTGGTGCGGACCTGCACCGTCGCGCCGTGGCGGACGTCGGCCGTCTCGACCGGAGGCGCGGCTGGTGAGGGCCTTCATCGCGTCGCTCCTGTGATGGCAGCAGTGCACCGGTGACCAGTGCACCGGTGACCTCGATCGATGCCGAGATCATCAAGTATCTCGATGATGGTAAATATCGATTGTTTAGGTTGTCAAGTATATGGATCGGCAGGCACGACCGCCCCCGAACCGCAACCGCCGTACGAGGTCCCGCCGGGTACCGCCGCCCTGCTGGAACAGCAACTCGCCGACGCGCGGCGTCCGACTGCCAGGACAAGCCGCCGGAGACGGCCCGGCCGACCTCTCGGTCGAGAAGAACGAGGGACAACCGCCGAGATCCTTGCAACCGCAGACGACCGATCCGCCCCCGAACTGCCCGCCGACCCCGGCAGGGGCTGCCTACCGAGCTGCCCACCGATGCGGAACATGAGCCCTGCCTTACGGACTCCTAAAGGTTCCGGTGCGGCCGGTACGGGGCTTCCTACTCTGTGTACCCGACCTTGTCGATCAACGGCATCGACGGCTGGCACAGCACCATCGCGATGACAGCTCCGCGACCCCGGGGGACCAACCGCCGGACCGCGTCGCGACAGTCCGAGAGGAAGTCAACGGTGAACGAAATCTTCCTGCCACGTGAGGACGACGAACTGGCGGGCACGATCCTCGCCGCGATCGACGAGGCCGCGCGGACCATGGGCGGTCGCGCCCCCCAGATGATCCTCCGCCACGACCCGGCGGCCTGCCTCATGCTGTTGGAGTGCTCCGCGCGGATCGGGGTGGCGGCCAGGGAGATCTCCGAATCCGTGCGTGCCGCCACCACCCACATCCCCTGGGACAGTCTCACCCGCCTCGGAGCAGCCGACGTGACCGCCGACAAGGAGCTCAAGGCGCTGCACGACCTCCTGCTCGAAGGCGTCGAACGGTTACGGACCACCCTCTCCGAGATCCGGGAGGCCGGAACGGAGACCGACCAGGCCTGCCGGAGCGCCGATGAGGACCACGCACTCGACAGGCTCGCTCACGACTTCTACCGCCCCGCCGGCCGCGACCTCCTGCAGCGCAGCCACGAATTCTACGAGTGGGTACGGGCCAGCCGCCGCACCGGCTTCTGGCAGTACACCAGGACGACGGACAAGGCTCCGGGGAGGACCGCGATGATGGCGGACGAATCCGGACAGGTGGCCCACGGCATCAACCTGAGCTCCCAGGACTACCTCTCGCTCAGCTCCCACCCCGCGATCCGCGAGGCCGCCGCGCAGGCCCTGAGCGAATACGGGCCGCACAGCCCCGGATCCCCCATGGCCGCGGGCAACACACCACTCTCCCGCGGACTCGAGCACGCGCTCGGCGAACTGCTGAGGAACGAGCACATCACCCTCTTCCCCACCGGCTGGGCCGCGGGCTACGGCGCCGTCGTGAGCCTGGTACGCCAGGAGGACCACGTGGTGATCGACCGGCTCGCACACGCGTCCCTCCAACAAGGCGCACGGGCCGCCACCCGCAACGTCCACCGGTTCGAGCACCTGAGCCTGCCGGCCGTTGCCGCACGCCTTCGCTCCATCAGATCCGTCGACACCCGGAACGGCATCCTCGTCGCCACCGATGCACTGTTCTCCGCCGACGCCAACTCGCCCGACCTGGAAGGCCTCCAGGACGTCTGCCGGATGTTCGACGCCACCCTGCTGGTGGACGTCGCCCACGACCTGGGCGCCATCGGCCCCGGCGGCACCGGCGTTCTCGGCATCCAGGACATGCTCGGCCGGGTGGACCTGGTGACGGGGTCCTTCTCCAAGACCTTCGCCTCCCAAGGGGGCTTCGTGGCCTCCGCATCACCGGCCGTGAAGCAGTACGTCAAGATGTTCGGCGGCACACACCTCTTCTCCACCGCGATGTCCCCGGTCCAGGCCGCCGTCGCCCTGGAGGCGACCAGGGTCATCCGATCACCCGAAGGCCACCAACGCCGACTCAGCCTGGACAGCACATACCGCGCCCTGCGCGAAGGCCTGTCCATACGCGGCCTGACATGCATGGGAAGCCCCTCACCGATCGTCCCGCTGCTCATCGGCAGCGAAAGGCTGGCCCGGGTCACCAACCGCCTGCTCTTCCAGCAAGGCGTGCTGGCCTTCCTGGTCGAGTTCCCGGTGGCGCCGGTCGGATCGGCCTGCTTCCGGCTCCAGGTCCAGGCGGCCCACCGGCCGAAGGACGCCCACAAGGCGGCCTGGACCATCGAACGGGCGGTGGCCGAGGCCCGCTCCCACCTCGCGCGCGTGCCCGGAGGCGGGAACGGCGACGGCGGGGCCGGCCAGGCGGACTAGCGTCGCCTTATCGGGGCGGCAGATTGTCTAAATCACACAATATCCGGTCAATTAGAGAATGCGCACGCCGATTGAATCCCGGGATGAGAAAGGTCATTTCCGGCGCCCCGGGGTCGACCTGGCAGAAGCCAAAATTGCAGAAGTTCGTTGATAAAACGATTACAGCGCCTTGTTGAATCTGGGCTGGGCAGGAGATCGATCGGGCAATCAAAGACTACCAGGGCCTGCCCGTTCGGACCTTTTTGCCGGAAGGGCTGGGGATAGTATTGGATCCCCTCACCCTGACAGCGGCCGCAGGAACGCTTGGATCGGTCGCCTTCATTAGGAGAAGAAAAATGTACGGTCAGCCACCTCAAGCCCAAGCGCTCCAGCATCCGGGGCCACCTCCGCCGTTGGTACCTCCCGCGTCTTGGCCACCGCAACAGTTCACCGCTAACGGAATTACCTGGCATTTCCATAAAAATTATGGAACAGGAAATTCCATGACCATGTACACGTCTCAGGCGGCAGTCGAGTATCACTTGTCAATCGAGTGGGGCGACCAAGGCGGTGATTGGCACGGTAGTCCTCAGAGTGAAAGTACCGGGCTTACACCGAGTTGGGTCAAGGTTAGGAGGAATGGATCGCGGCGCGGAAACTGTCCAAGCGCAAACATGGCCGACGCAGACCACTGGTATAACAAGTATAGGCTCGCAATCAGAAACCAGCTCATGGACCTTGATGGTCAATATCAGACCCTCTTGACTGCCTACAATAATTACCGGGCATATCAAGTAAATCTGACAAACTACAATCAGGTGCTCACTGCCTACAATAACCAGCAGGCAATTCAAAATCAGGCGAACAATCCGGCGCCGTATGACGACAATAGCAGTCAGCACCGAAAAGTCGCCAATGAGAAATTGGCCAAAGCGGATAAGCTGACAGTGAAGATCCAGGTCAATGATGACAATGAAGACTCTGTCTTGGTTCTGGACTTTGAGGGGCCATATTGCGTAGCAGAGAGCCTTGTTCGTCCCGCAGAGACAAAGGCGGGGTGGACGGCAGAGGCTCGCGCCCTTGCCTATCAAGGGGATATTGTCCTGATACGAAACAGAACAAAGCTGCAGATCGCTCGAGCTGGCTCGGTGATTGCGCGACCGGATCTCATGCTCAAGGTATGGAAAGCGAGACTTCCTCGAGCCGAGGTATATGAGCACGAAGGGGTCTGGTGGCTTTCGTGTGAAAGTGGATATTATCGAGTTCCCAAGCTGGGCGAAGGAATCGACGTTGAGCAATATTTTGTAACTCTGAGTGATGCCATAATGGAGCCATCGGATGGCTGCTTCCTTAGTTCATTTCCGAACAATGAAGGAATTATCGTAAAAATCGACAACGATGACTTGAGGCTTGTTTCGGATACCGATTGGAATTCCTGGCAGTCCTCCCTCCCTGTGGCCACTCTCAATAACCAAATACTATGCGTTCAGGTCCATCAGGGGAATCCCGAGTACTACCAATTGACTATAGTTCCGACCGTTGAGCCGGAAGTGCACAGTGAAAATTGCAGCCTGCTGCTTCATGATGGAAGTTGGGTTATTGTTGACTGCAGTATCCTGAAAAAGGCGGCTGTCACAACCGCGATTGTCGTTCAATATTCGGTAGACTGGTCAAAGGCTCTAGTCAAGATTGCTGATGAAGATGCTTGGACTAGCTACCAACTGGTGAACGTATCCAATGTGCCACTGTTGTCCCATACGGGACATATTACGGAATTGGCCGGGGAGGATGGCACGCTCGCCGGCCTGTATGTAATTAATATAGATAATGAAGATGGCTATATGGCCTGGTATCAGACAATGGTCGAAGACCGCAGTGACATCAATATTGGGCCGGTGATTGGCGATCAAGTAACAGCCTTCTTCATTTCTGAGCCGGAATACCTATACGAGGTGGAGATTTCTCCCCAATTCCCCTCTCAGTGCATCGGATTGGAGGGATGGTTCGTGCCGGCAAACGATATTTCTAAGGTGATTCGGTTCAAAGATCTTACAAAAAAGATTCCCAGGCCGGATGCAACCTGACGATCTTTGATTCGGTGGGCAGATCTAGATCGATCGTATGCGTGCTGCCGTGAGGGGTTCGAGTGGGTATCCGAGATCCTGATGATTCGTTCCGTGGCCAAATCGCTTCGGGTCAGACTGGTGGGCCGCATGTCGCAGCGGGCGTCGTCGGAATTCACCCGCATAGGGCGCTGCAGGTGTCCTCCTTCCGGCGTGCCGGGGCGACGGTGTGGGTGGACGCCAGCGTCTTCTCCGCAGTGGCGTACGCGCCAAAGGCCGCTTGGGGGGATCCGGAGCGTCCGAGTCGGGCGTGGAGGCAGTCGAAGGCTGCGCATGGGCGGGGCTGTCTGAGCTTGCTCCGCTTTGACGGACACCGTTGGTGTGGTGGTCAGGCCGCCAGGAGGGTCTCGTACTCGGCGGGACTGCGGTAGCCAAGACTGTTGTGCAGCCTGCGTATGTTGTACCAGCCTTCGGCCCACTCAAAGATCGCGGTCCGTGCTGCGGCCCGGCTGGGCCAGGGGCGGTCGCCGAGCAGCTCCCGCTTGAGGGTGGCGAAGAAGGACTCGGCGAGTGCGTTGTCCCAGCACTGGCCGGTCCGACCGACCGAGAGTCGAACGCCGAACTCACCTGCCAGATCGGCGAATTCACGGCTGGTGTACTGGCAGCCGCGATCCGAGTGAAACACCACCGGCCCGCTGGGGCGGCGGGTGTGGCAGGCGGCCCGCAGGGCGTCGGCGACCAGTTCGGTGCGCAGGTGGTCGGCGGTGACCCAGCCGACGACGCGGCGCGAGGCGATGTCGATAACGGTGGCCAGGTAGAGCCAGCCCTCGTCGGTGGGGATGTAGGTGATGTCGCCGCACCAGCGCGTGTCGAGGGCTGCCGGGTGGGGCTGGAAGTCGCGCAGGACCAGGTCCGGCCGGGTGGCGGCCTGTGGGTCGGGGATCGTGGTGCGGTGGCGACGTCTGCGGTGCCGGCCTTCCAGGCCGGTCAGGCGCATCAGCCGGGCGACCCGGCGGCGCCCGCACCGCTCGCCGTCGCGTTGCAGGGTGGCGTGGACGCGCGGGGCCCCGTAGCTGCCATGAGAGGCGGCGTGGACCTCGGTGATCTTCTCGGTCAGTTGTGCGTCGCGGACCGCACGGGGGCCGGGGGCGGCGGTGCGGCGGGCGTAGAAGGCGGTACGGGAGACCTGGAGCAGTTCACACACTCGCTTGACGTTGTGGCCTGCCTGCTTCTCCGCCTCGATGAACGGGTGCACCGTCACCGGGTCTCGGTCGCGAAGAAAGCCGTGGCCCGCTTGAGGATGTCCACGTCCTCGCGCAGCCGGCGGTTCTCCCGCCGCAGGCGGGCCAGCTCCTCGCGCTCGTCGCTGGTCAGGCCGTCGCGCTCGCCCGCGTCGACCTCGGCCTGTTTCACCCAGTCGCGCACCGCGGTCTCGGTCAGGTCGAAGTCTTTGGCCACCTGGCCGACCGAGCGGTCACCTCGCCGGCACAGCTCGACGATCTCGGCCTTGAACTCCGGCGTGAACGAGCGCCGAGGGCGTGGCTTCTTCTTCCCCATGCTCTCCATGATGGACATCATCCTTACCAGGGCCGAAGCCCCTGATCAGGGGTGTCCGTCAAAGCGAATCAAGCCCAGTCCACCGCCTCCAGGTGCAGGCTGTTCCAGGCATCAGACGCAGCTTGTCAAGCCGCCGCGGAGTGGTCACCGTCTCGCCGTACCGGCTGAAAGAGGGCACCCAGACCGGTCGGTTTTGGCTTTCGACCACGCGGTGCGATGTATATCGTGGCGCGACTGGGCCCTCAGTGCGCAGCTTAGCTCAGCCGTTTCGTGGGCTGTGAGGCTCACTGGAGCTATTAGCTGAGGGCTCTGAAGTGTGCGGCCATGCGTTCTTAGTGGCGATGGTACTGGCGGAAGCCGCCCAACCAGGACACCGCCCGCTCGATCACCCAGCAGTCTATGCCGACGCGAGTGGAGAACTCGATGTTCCGGCGGGTGATGCGGGCGGTGATCTGGTGTGGCCGCAGGTAGGAGTGGATGAAGCGGTGGTCATGTGCTTTGAGCCCTGCGAATGGGACAGGGCTGCCGTCTTCCGCGATCGCCCGGCGCTCGGCAGAATCGCCGGGACTGAATCCATTCGGCTCCCAACCCCCTGCGGACGGTGTGAACGATGCGGCCCACTCCCCGGTCGAAGTCCATCTGGCACGGCCGGCACGTACTGATCACCGGAGGCTCCAGCGGCATCGGCCTGGCGCTCGCCAGGGAGCTGCGGCGGCGCGGTGCCAGAGTGTCGGTCGTCGCGCGGGACCGCGTCAGACTCGAGCGGCTCGCGGAGGAGTCGAAAGGGCCGGGCCTGTCGCCGATCGCGGTCCGTTCGGCGGACGTCGCCGACGGGCCGGAGCTCGCGGCGGCCGTCGCCGCGCTCACCGAGGCCCACGGCGACGTGGAGCATCTGATCACCTCGGCGGGCACCGTACGCCCCGGGTACTTCATGGAGCTGACGGAGGGCTTCTTCCGGGAGAACATGGAGGTCAACTACTTCGGGACGCTGAACGCGATCCGGGCCGTGCTGCCACCCATGATCGCCCGGAGGACCGGGACGATCACCTGTATCTCCTCCGCCGCCGGCCTGTACGGGCTGTTCGGCTACACCGCCTACGCGCCGAGCAAGTTCGCGGTGCGCGGTCTGTGCGAAGCCCTCCGGATGGAACTGCGCCCCCACGGCATACAGGTCAGCGGTGTCTATCCGGCCGACGTCGACACACCGCAGCTGGCGATGGAGAACCTGTACAAGCCCCACGAGCTGGCGGCCCTCGCCGGTACCGTCAGGCCGGCCGATGCCCACTCGGTGGCCCTGGAGACCATCCGGGGCATCGAAGCCGGCCGGCGGGTGATCGTGCCGGGAGCCGCCAACCGGACGGTTGCTTTTCTCGCCCGCCTCGCCCCCCGCCTCGCCAACGGCTATGCCGATCGCGTGATCGCGAAGGCCAAGCCGCTACCGGGCCCGGGTGCGTGAAGACGGAGGCCCCGGTCCGGCGGATCGCGCCGGGCCGGGGCCCTCGACAGTCATGGGGGTGCGGTCATCGCTCACCCGGAGACGGCGGCTTCTCCGCCCTCTTCGTTCCTTTCGCTCTTCCCCTCCCGGCTGCTCTCACCGGCGGCGTCGGCACCGGGCTGCTGCCACTCCGGCACCAGGCGGCGCAGGCCCTTGCGGTCGTAGTAGGCGGTCATGCCGAAACCGAGGATCAGGGCCAGCACCGTACCTATGCCGATCATGGTCCAGGCCCGGGTCAGGCCCGCGTCGGCCCTGGCGTCGAAGTAGAGGATCGCCCGGACGCCGTCGCTGAGTTGGCGCATCGGCTCAAAGTGGGCGAGGAAGCGGTAGAAGGTCGGCAGGGCCTGCAGCGGGATGGTGGCGCCGGAAGAGGGCAGTGCCAGCACGATGAAGACGAACATGCTGATCAACTGACCGAGCCCGCCGAAGGCGGCGTTGATCGCCTGCACTCCGAGTCCGACGGCGGCGCTGGCGCAGAACGAGAAGAGGAACAGCAGCGGCAGGTGGTCGGCGTCCATGCCGAGCAGACCGATCGTGGCCACCATGATCAGGCCCGAGGTGAGGGCGGCCAGGGCGAGGCTCATCGTGCTCTTCACCACGAAAGTGCGGGTCCGGGTGATGGGTACCGCGCGGCGCCGGGTGTGCCACGGCCCCACCTCGTTGTCCGCATACCCGAGAGCGGCGTCGACACCGTTGCCGATGATGTTGGCGCCGAGGAAGCCGGACATCACCAGCAGCAGGGCGTAGTAGAACGCGCTGAGCCCCAGTCCGCTGTGGGATCCGATCGGGTGCCCGACGTCGACGGTCACCGTCACCGGGTCCGCCAGCATCAGCGCCGCCGCGCTGCTGGTCGGAACACCTGCGGCGTGCACGGCCTCGGTCAGTTTCTGGCCGAGCTGCTGCGAGGCCTGGTGGCTGGCCTGCTGAGCGGCGGTGCTGGCGAAGGAGGATGCCAGGCTTCCGGCGCCGGGGTTCGTCAGGACCCGCATCACGGGGCGGGGAGGAGACTGCTGGCCCGTGGTGGCCAGCCCGGCGATTGCCGTGGTGAAGTTCTCCGGGACCTCGATGGTGCCGTAGACCTTGTCGGAGGCCATCCGGTCGCGGGCCTCCTCCGCGGACAGCACCTGCCAGTCGGTGCGGTGGTCGGTGGCGGCGGTGGCGGCGATCCCCGCGGTGATCTGCGCCCCGAGGTTCTCCTGGTGGCCGTTGACCGCGCCGCCCCGGTCGAGGTTCACCAGTGCCACCGGGAGCCGGTCGAGGTCGGTACGCGGGTTCAGGATCCCGCCCATGTAGAGCATCGACAGCAGGAAGGACACCACGCCGACCAGGACGGTGGGAAGGATCCACACGCGTGGGTTGCCCAGCACCTGCCGGGCAGTCACCCCGTAGGAGGGTACGAGTGGTTTCATCGAGAGGTCTCCTGCGTCGTCGCGGCGGTGAAGGTGAACGCCCAAGTTCGCACGCCGTGCCGTGACGCCCGATGGCTCTTCGGGTGTGGGTGCGGCCCTACTTGACCGCCCGATCGGGCAGCGGAACGACGCCTGTGCCTGCCGCTTCCCCACCCGGTGACGACCGTTCCGCCCACGACGGGACCCGATGGTCCTGGCAGGTTCCGGCCTACGGCTTCAGCCAGAACTGGGCCAGCACGCCGTCCATGAACGGTTGCGGGCTGACGCTGAGGTCGCCGGAGAACGGGCGGTCGAGGACCAGCACCAGCAGCAGGCTGAAGCCGATGAGGGAGGAGACCGCGCCGACGAAGATGATCTCGATCCGCCGGTCCTCGCGGCCGTACAGGAACGTCAGCGGAAGGATCACCAACGCACCGCCGAAGACCAGGACTTGGAGCAGGGTCGGGAGCTGTTGGCCGCTCTGGGTGATGCGGGCCCTGCGCTGCGCCACCACCTGGTCGAGGCTGGTGATGGCGTGCTGCTGGAAGGTCTGCTGGGGGACATCGGTCGGTGTGTACGACTGGAGTGCCTGGTAGAGGGCCGCCACCTCTGGCGCGGTCCGCCCGTAGTCGCTGCGCCCCTCGCGCATCAGCGGCCACTGACGCTCGACCACGGCGTGCACGTAGTCGCCCACGGCGGCGTCGACCTTGTCCCGCACCTCGGGCGGGAACGCGTTCGCGTCGCGGACGATCTGTGCGGTGGCGGTCGCCTCGGTGGCGACGATGGTCTCGGCCGACTGCAGCTGGGTCCAGAGGTTGACGATCACGAAGGCGAGGATCACTCCGTATATCGCGCCGAACAGGGAGAGCACCACGCCGACCATGTCGTTGTGGGTTCCTTCGGTGGTGCTCGGGAACCAGTGGCGGCAGAGCAGATCGCCGAGCATCGCGAAGATGATGATCCCTCCGACCACCGCAGCGGTGAGCGCGAAGGTCGGCAGGTGGTTGAGCAGCCAGACTTCCATTGCCCGAGCCTAGGCGCCGAGAATCCGGTGATCGGCCGCCCGGAGCGATGACCACCCCGCAGACACCCCGTCGTGACGCGATCGGCGGCCCGATCGGGCCGCACGGCAGGTTCGGCTCCGGCCGTCGGCGAACCCTGGCTTCGGCCGGCGTCGCAGACCGGCCGAAGCCAGGGAGATCAGGTGACCGTATGGCAGAGAGGTTCCCCTGGACGCGGGAGTACGGAGCGTACGGGGCCGTCTGCGGGAACCCGTACCCACGGTCGTGTCGCCGGAGAACGGTCACGTCCGTGCTTCGCGGGCGGAACCGCGGCGGTTGCGGGCGAGTTCGGCGGTGGCGCGCAGGCCCTTGTCGCGCAGCGTGCGCAGCGCCAGCCGTCCCGCCGTGACGGTGCAGGTGCGCCGCCCCCACCGGCGCAGCGCCGCCCGGTCGACGGTGAAGCCCAGTCCGGGGAGATCGGGCAGGGTGAGCTTGCCCCGGTGGTGGGTGAACGGTTCCGTCAGCAGGGCGTCGCGGAGCCGGGGCGTCCAGGCCGGCGGGTCGAGGGGGTACTCCAGCAGACCTTCTCTGTCGCCGACGGCGGCCATCAGCTGGAGGTTGACGGCGAAGCCGAAGCCGTTGGTCCAGGTGTGAGGGGTGTAGGCGACGCCGTGGTTGCGGCACTCCTCGGCGACCTTGAGGGTCTGGGCGATTCCGCCGGTGAACATCGCGTCGGGCTGGAACACGTCGTAGCACCGACGGTGGATCATCATACGGAGTTCCGGCCAGCCGCCCGTGTGCAGCTCACCCCCGGCGATCGGAAGGCGCGCCCCCGCGGTGAGTTCGGACAGGGCGTCGTAGTCGTCCATCGGCAGCGGCTCCTCCAGCCAGGCGACCCCGAGGTCGGCGCAGGCGTCGGCGAACCGCCGGGCACGATCCAGGTCCCACAGCGGGGCGTCGGCGATCGCGGTCACCCGCCAGCCCTGGTTGGCGTCCACTCCGATGCGCAGCCGGTCGCCGAATTCGTCGACGACCGCTTCGACTTGGGCGATGTCCTCGGCCAGGGTGGGCGCATGCACGCGCAGTTTGACGGCGGTGAAACCTTCATCCGCCCTGCGGCGGATCTCTTCGACCCGCTGCGCGGGCGCGCGCAGCTCCCCGGTGGAGGCGTACAGACCGATGTCGCCGCTCTCGGCACCGAGCAGGCGGTGCAGCGGGAGGCCTTCGAGTCTGGCCTTCACGTCCCAGAAGGCCGGCTCCAGCCAGGCGTTGCGCAGGCCGAGGTACGCCATCTCGCGCAGCCGCTGCTGCACCACGGCGATGTCGGTCGGATCGAGGCCCAGCAGGTAGGGGCCGACGAGGTCGCCCAGACCCGCGCGTTCGCGTCCCATCGCGGGCCCGGCCGACCACCCTTCGACACCGTCGTCCGTGACCAGGCGGATGAGGTCGAACCGGTTGTGGGTCTGGGGATAGCCGGGGATCCAGGCAGGCCGGAACGGCACCGGGAGGGGGACCGACACGTGGTAGAGCTCGATACGGGACAGGACGGTCACACGCTTCCCATACCTTTCTTCCTGAGATGCCCGGGCCGGGCACACGGCCGGGACATGACGGGTCCGCGCTCGCGGCCGGCGGGTGCCGCCGGCGGTACCGACGGTAGAAGCGGCCCGCCGCCGCGGCATTGCTCGCACAGGCCGACTCGTTGACTTCCGCGGCCCGCCGGTTGACGTCGGGCCGCCCGTCGCGGGGCGGTCCGATCCGGGCTGCGTGAGGGTACCGCCTCATGCCGGGGGTGGCCGGCGTGCCGGAGCGTCCCGAGCAGTCCTTCGGTCAGGCCTGACTGCCCGGGGGTGTAGTCGATCGGGATCCGGCGCCGTTCCACCGGTCGCCAGACTGGGTTGGTACCGACGGAGAAACGAGGTGTGCGATGAAGAAGAAGATCGCAATGGTGGGCGCTACCGCTCTTCTGCTGATGACGGGTACGGTCACCGCCGCCAGCGCCGCAACCACGGTGAACGTGTGCGGTAATTCCTTCAACGGCGGCCCCGCCGGCAATCAGACCTGTACCAACGGCCAGGTGAAGGGGAATACCGGGACCGTGCCGGCGAGCGCTCTTCCGGCGTGGATTCTCAAGCTTCTGGGGTACTGACCGTCCGCCGCCGGCGCAGCCGGACCTCGGCTCACCCCGCGAGGACGGCAGGCGCCGGCGGCGCCGGGACGATCTCGAACTCTCCCGGCTTCTCGATGACCAGATCCGGTGTGGGGGCCGGGATGGTCGCCGGGTTGAAGGCCGGAACGACCACCGTGAAGAGAGCCGGGATGGGGGCTTCGATGATTGCGAGCGGCCCCAGCATGGTGAGGGTGCGCTCGGTGAAATTCGCGGGGGTGGGGATGAGCTCGAATATTCCCATGCCGGGGGTGAGGAAAAGTGGCGGCTCGGTATATTCGACCGGCTCTGCCACCGACAACTCGAGATCCTCGAGAAGGCATGCCGGAAGTCCGTTGACGAGAATGGCCGAGGTGCCGATGATAGGCAGTGTCGGTGGCAGGAATATGACCGGAGCGAACATGGGGACGAGCAGGTCCCCGGATTTCGCAATCAGCCCTGGCATGTGACTCCTCAGGCCGTCCACGGTGAATCGGTGAGTCGCTGCGCCGATCGATTCATGATGAAGCCTGATCATCATAGCGTCGGGCGGCCTCCCCTGCAGCGCTGGCGGCGCCGGTGGGCGGCGGGGCGGCGTCATGCCCCCTGCGGGGTCTCATCCTTCGGAGATCACCTTGGCAGCGTATTCCGTGGCAGATGCCTGGAGATACGCCCCTGCATATCGGATTTCTTCGCGTTGAAGCGCCGTTTCAACGAGGCCCACGGCGAGCCCCCGGGGCTGGACCATCTCATGATGGTGTCGATCGAAGATCGCCAGTTCATCTTCTCTCCCGCCGGAAAGATGGAGAACGTCTGCACATGCAGGACGGATCTCCCCAGTGTCACCGCGGTGACGGGGTGTCCACCGGTACCGGCCGAGCACCCCTTCGTGCGGGTTTCGATGCCCTGGTGCACCGGCCTGCCCGGCCTGCCCGGCCTGCCCGGGCGGAGGGGCGCTCGCACGACGACGTACGGCGCCGGTCCGGCCAGGGCGGCCGGACCGGCGCGAACGGTACCGGTCAACGCTTGGCGTAGACGCTGTCCATGAACTCGATGATCTGCTGATCGGTCAGCCGTCCGCCCTCGCGGTGGCCCATCGCCAGGTCGGCCTCGCTGATCATGCCGACCAGCCGGTCGTTGTCGATCACCGGCATCCGCCGGATCTGGTGCTGCTCCATCTTCTTCAGCACCTCGTCCATGGAGTCGTCCGCCCTCACACAGTGCAGGTGACCCGCCAGCTCCATGGCCTTCATCATCGACGGATCCTTGCCCTCGGCGATACACCGGGTGACGATGTCACGGTCCGTGATCATGCCCTTGAGCTTCTTGTCGGGCCCGCAGATCGGCAGGGCGCCGACGCCCATCTCGCGCATCATCCGCGAAGCGTCCATCAGGGTCTGGTCGGCGTTGATGCACTGGGCGCCGTTGGACATGATGTCACGTGCTGTAATCACAGTGTTCCTCTTTCTCGGGCGCGCCGGTGAAGGCACGGAGTGCAACTGTGCTCACACCGTAGATGCGGCCCGTCCCCCTCGCGCGGGGAGCGCCTCCCCGGGGTGCCGGATCCGCGAATCTCCCTCGGGATACGACGGAAGGGAGGGCCCTCGCGCCGGTTCGAGGGCCCTCCCCGCACAGGTGGCGGATCTACCGCCGGTGGTGCTCGCCGTGCGTCAGAACGTCAGCTTCCAGCTGTTGATGTAGCCGGTGTCGATGGAGTAGAGGTCCTGGACCTTCAGCCTCCAGGTGCCGGCGGCGACCACCTTCGAGGCGTCCACCGTGTACGTGGCGATCACGTCGTCCTCGGAGTCCCCGACGCTGACGTCCTTCAGCCGGTAGGCGGTGCCGTCCGGGGCCACCAGGTCGATGGCCAGGTCACCGCGGTACGTGTGCCGGATGTCCACGTCCACCTTGAGAGCGGTCGGCGCGTTCCCCTCGATCCGGCTGACGGGGATGTCCGAGTACACCGCGTCGCCGTGGTCCGGGATCGACACGGCGGTGGCGTTCTCGAAGGTGGTGATGAAGGCCACCACGTTCCAGGTGAAGCTCGCCGTGGAACTCGCACCGGTCTCATCGGCCACCGTCACCGTCACCGCGCTGGTGCCCAGGGCGGCGGGGGTACCGGTCACCAGACCGGTGGACGGGTCGATCGACAGCCCCTCGGGCAGGCCCGTGGCGGAGTAGGACAGCGCCCCCGGGTTGGTGCTGCCGGCCGCGATCTGCAGGTTGACGGCGGAGTCCAGGGCGCTGGTCTGCGTGCCGGGGCTGGTCACCGAGACACCCAGCGCCATCCGGGGACCGACGTTGATGCCGGCCCAGGCGTTGGCGACGTTGACGTAGGTGACGCTGTTCAGCCCGTACAGGTCCGCCGCAGCCTGCAGGGTCGCCGTGCGGGCGGCCGCGTAGTTGGTGGTGGAGGTCATGTACGTCGACAGCGCCCGGTACCAGATCCGCTGCGCCGCGTCGCGGCCGATCCCGGTGACCGGCAGGCCGTCGGAGGTGGGGCTGTCGTACGCGACGCCGTTGACGACCTTGGCGCCGCTGCCCTCGGAGGCCAGGTAGAACCAGTGGTTGGCCGGGCCCGAGGAGTAGTGGACGTCGATCGAGCTGATGCCCGAGTACCAGGAGTCCTTCGACTTGCCGTCCTTGGAGGGCTTGTCCATGTAGCGCAGGGGCTTGCCGTCCCCGTAGATGTTGATCTTCTCGCCGACCAGGTAGTCACCGGGGTCGGTGGCGGTGCCGGCGTTGAACTCCACGGCGGCGGCCATGATGTCGGAGGTCGCCTCGTTCAGACCGCCGGACTCACCGCTGTAGACCAGCCTGGCGGTGGCGGCCGTGACACCGTGGGTCATCTCGTGTGCGGCGACGTCCAGCGCCGTCAGCGGGTTGGCGTTGCCCGAGCCGTCGCCGTAGGTCATGCAGAAGCAGGAGTCGCTCCAGAAGGCGTTGACGTAGGCGTTGCCGTAGTGGACCCGCGAGTAGGCGCCCACCCCGTCGTTGCGGATGCCGGTGCGGCCGAACACGTCCTTGTAGAAGTCCCAGGTCGCCTGGGCTCCGAACGCGGCGTCGACGCCGGCAGTCTGGCGGTTGCTCTGAAGCCCGTCGCCCCAGACGTCGTCCGGGTCGGTGTACAGGGTGCCCGTGCCGGAGGTGCCGCCGTTGAGGTCGTAGGTCTTGTGCCCGCCGCGCCCGCCGTCCGTCATCGTCCAGGCGGTGCCGGAGGCGGTGGTGCCGATGGTCACCGGGCCGTTGTACTGGCCGGTGCCGAGGCCGGTTTCCACGGCCTGGTACTCGTACAGCTTGGCGCCGCTGGTGGCGTCGGTGATCACGTGCAGCTCGCTCGGCGTGCCGTCGTCCTGGAGACCGCCGACCACGGTCTCCCAGGCGAGGACCGGGGTGCCGGTCGCGGCCCACACCACCGTCCGCGTCGAGTCGGCCTTGGTCGCGGTGGAACCCTCGGCGCCGGCCCGGCCGAGGGCCAGCTCCTGCGCGGAGGCGGCGCTCCGCGCCGGAGTGGTGGACGGGACCGCCACCGAACCCTCGGTGGCCTTGGTGACGCCCTTGAGGGAACCGTTGCCGGCCTGGTGCACCACCAGGTCGCCGCCGAGCACCGGCAGGCCGGCGAAGGTGCGTTCGTACCGGGTGTGCAGGGTGCCGTCGGCGTCCTTGAGCACCGAGCGCGGCAGGAGCTTCTCCTGTGGGCCCAGTTGCAGGGCCTCGGCCGTCCGCTGGGCGGATGCCGCCGCCGAGGTGAGCAGCGCGGACTGCTGCTCCGGGCCGAGGTCGGCGGCCAGGGCGCCGGCTGCGGGCCGCACGTTCGGCGCCGGGGCCGAGCCGGCGGCGGCGTGGGCGGCGGTGGGGAGGCTGACGGCGAGCAGGGCGGCGCCGACGAGCCAGGCACTCACGCCGACGATCGTGGGGGATTGACGTCTCAACGGAACTCCTTCTGGCGGCCCGGTTCGGGCTGGGGAGCCGGCCGGACGGATGCCGACCGGATCGAGCGGAAGGCGCATGAGCGCGTGGCGGACCGCCAGGAGGCCATGTGGGGCCGGGGAACCGAATGACGGAGTCACGCGTCCCGAAAGGGTCGCACTTTGTCAAAGACATGTCATTAGGTCGTGAAACTGGAGAACCGGAGGTTATGGGGGAGGACTGATGAGGCAAACGAGAAGCTCGCCGCGGTCGCCGGCCACCCACGACGGATCACTGAAGGTGCACCCGAGGCGGACCGAAAGGCCGCCCGATCGCCCCTGCGGAGACGAACGCCCTGCGGCCAGACTCGTCAGGCGGAGCCGACCACCGGCCGACTCCGCGTCCCTACGGCCGTGGTCGGACACTCGCGTGCCCCGGCTCGGTCCGAGCATCCCGATCATGGGAGACCGATGGGCACCGACTCGCCGAAACCATCACCGCGTGTCGCGGCCCCCAGGGTGCGCACCCGGCACACGATGCCGTCCTGGCCCGTCCGCGGGCCCGTGATCATCCCTCATCACGGGCCCGCCGGGATCCGGGCCCGACACGCCGCCCGGCTGCGCCTCGGGAAACCGCTGACGAAGACCCGGCGCAGGGCACCGGCCCTGCTGGCCGTCCTGACCCTCGCGACCCTCCCGGTCTGGCCCATGCTGGCCCTCTCCGACGACAGCGCCGCAAAACCGTCCGCCGGGTCCGCCGGATCCAGCGAGCCGGACACCGGCGTCGACGGCGGCGGCCCCGCACCCTTCATGGCCACACCGGACAGCGAGTCACCGTCCGCGGCAGGCACGGGCGCAGGCACGGGCGCGCAGCAGGGATCCGCACGACAGCAGATCAACCCGGGCGGCAGCTCGATCCCCGTCACCGTCCTCGCCGCCTACCACCTCGCCGAGAGTGCCATGGCATCGAGCCTGCCCAGCTGCCATCTCACCTGGCAGATGACGGCCGGGATCGGGAAGGTCGAGTCCAACCACGCGTCAGGGGGCAGGCTGACCAGCGACGGTACGGCGGCCCCCGCCATCCTCGGCCCCGTGCTGAACGGGTCGTCCGGGACCGCCGCGATAGGCGACACCGACGAAGGCACGCTGGACGGCGACACGACGTGGGACCGGGCGGTGGGGCCGATGCAGTTCATCCCCTCCTCGTGGGAGCGCTGGGGACAGACCGAACGCCCCGGCGCCGTACCCGACCCGCAGAACATCTACGACGCGGCACTGGCCGCGGCCCGTTACCTCTGCGCCGCAGGCGGCGACCTGAGCACCCCCGAGGGGCTCAACAAGGCCATCCTCGCCTACAACCACTCCGACGCCTACCTCACGGTCGTCCTGAGCTGGATCCGCCAGTACACCTCCGGAGGAGCCGTCACGACGACGGCCGACGCCCCCGCAGGCACGGCCCAGCCCCCCACGGCCGAACCCGCCGCCACCGCACCCGTCGCCACGGCGGAGTCGGCCGTCCCGTCCGAGAGCCCGACCTCCCCGGCGGCCGCGGAGAGCTCCGCATCGCCCAGCACATCGGACACACCCACGGACACACCCACGACCACGCCCACGACCGAGACCCCCACCGCCGCGGCCGAATCCTCCGCAGCCACCGCGGAGCAGGAAGCCCCCGCCCCCTCGCAGGAGGCCACGCCCGAGCCGGCCACCGGCACACCGGAGACGACCGACTCCACCACGGCGGGCAGCGAGGACACCGGGACGCCCGGCACCGAGAGCCCGTCCGGGACGGCGGAGTCGCCCACCCCCTGAGCACCGGCCCCCGGCACGGCCTCCTCCCGATGGGGCGGTACCGCGTCCACCACCGCCGAAGAGGCGCCGCAGTGGAGTACTCGTCTCCGCTGCGGCGCCTCCGACCGGATCCTCGACGATGCCGGTCCGCCGGTCAGGCCCGGTGATGTGCCTTCCGTCGGTCGCTAGTGCTGCCAGACCCGGACATAGTCGACCTGCATGTCCGCCGGCAAGGACGTGACGGCGCCACTCCCGCTGTACACGGCGTTGTTCAGGATCACGTACATGGGCGACGAGGTGATGCCGTTGGTGATCTGGCCGACCTTCACACCGTCGTAGTAGTACGTGACCGAGCCCGGGCTCCAGTCGGCGCCGAAGGTGTGCCAGCCGGTGAAGTCCCCGGTCGCACAGCCGCCGGGAGCGCCCGACGTGGAGTAGTGGAAGTGGTAGCAGGCCTGGCCGTCGCCGAGGCCCTCCATCACGTCCAGCTCGCCGGTGTTCGGCCAGTCCTGGCCGTCGGTCCAGAAGGCCGGCCAGTTCGCGATCCTCGAGCCCGAGCCGGGCAGGTATATCCTGGCCTCCATCGCTCCGTAGGTGAATTCGAAGCCGCCCGAGGCCCGCCCGTCATGCGGATTGGTCGACACCAGCCCCGAGGTGTTTTTCTGCTTCAGGACGGTGTTTTTGGACGTGCAGGTGCTTTCGACCGGAACGGCCGTCAGGTGCAGGCTTCCGTCCGAGACCGTTGAGTTCTTGGCGTCGTAGCACTGCGATTCGCTGCTGGCGTTCACCGGTGCCGTGACGCCATCCCCGAACCAGCCCGCCCGCCACTTCGAGTTGTCCAGCGTGGTGCCGGTGAAGTCGTCGTTGAAGACCTGGTGCCAGGTGCCCGGAATGCCCGTGGGGTTCCCGTCGGTCGGGGGCGGGGACGGGGGCGGGGGCGTCTGCGACGGCGACGGCGTCTGGGTGGGTGTCTGGGTGGGTGTCTGCGACGGCGTCTGGGTGGGTGTCTGCGTCGGCTCCGGGGCCTTCGCGACGGTGAGGGTCTGGCTGGGCAGGGGATGCCACCCCGTGCTGTCCTGGTACGACCCGAAGACCGTGTACGCACCGGCGCCGAAAGTGCGCTGACCAGTGGTGAGTGTGTATCCGTACGAACAGATCGAGACGTTGTTGACCGCGCCGGGGAAATCGACATTCTTTCCCGAAGCGTCGCGAACAGCCACCGTCAACGCCTTGGCTTTGACGCAGGTTTTGCTGTTGGAGTGAACGGTGAGCTTCGCACTCGCGGGGCTGTCCGGGACGACGGGCTGTGGGGTGAACGTGAGCTTGTCCACGCTGACAGGCGGTGGGGTCTGGGCCGCCCACGAGACGGATGTGGAGACGAGTAGGACACCACCGATCGCCGCGGTGGCGATGGCTGCATGACGGATCTTACGCACAGGGATACCTCCGGAAGACTGCTCGCAGGTTGCTCTCGGATCGCGTGAGGTTGACCCGGAGGCTCTGGGGCAAGTCAGCGTAGGTGCAACGGGGTTCGCTGTTCGGAGGACTGCGGCGATACTGCCCGGCCGTGCAGGAGGTTTGTACCGGAGGGGCGGGAACCGGCACGCTCCGGCGGCTGCGCAGGGCCGGCGTCGGCCGACGACGGTGACGGTGACGGTCGTTCAGTCCCGTTCCGCCGGCGGAGGACGACGGGAAGGAGTGCCCGGCCGGACCGATCTCCTGCCCGCACCGCTGCTCGCGTGGGCACGGCAGGTCCCAAGAGCGGTAGCAGACTTGGTGCACCGGCGTGCCCGCGCTCCGACGACGAAGGCCAGAACCTGCCGGGGCGACGCTCTCCCCTGCACATCGGAGCCCGGCTGAAGGGACCTCACGTGGCGTTTCTGAGGGTGTGACCTCCCATGCGACGAGTGAGAACCGTGCCGCCCGAGCTTGCACACCGGGCCCCCCGGCGGATGGGACGGCTGGTCGAGGCCGCACTGAACGGATCGGCCGAGGCCCTGCTGGTGGTCCCGGGCGGCCCGGGCACGGGTGGCGACCTCAGGAGAATGGCACCGGAGAGGGGCGCCGCGGAGGACACCGCGCTCATCATGATGACCTCGGGGCCGCCCGGGGACCCCAAGGGGGTCGAGCTGTCCGCGGAGGCCCTGCGCCGTGCCGCCGCGGGAATGCACGAACGGCTCGGCGGGCCGGGCCAGTGGCTGGTCGCCCTGCCGTGTTCGCACATCGGCGGGATGCAGGCGATGGTCCGCTCGTGGGTGGCGGGGATCCCCCCGGTCGTGATGGATCCGGGGCCGTTCGACCCGCGTGAATTCCTGCGCGCCGTGGACCGGATGGATCCCGGTGTCCGGCACTTCACCGCGCTCGTCCCGACCCAGCTGGAACGCCTGCTGGAGGCCGGGGCTGATCTGTCCGCTCTGGACGGCATACTCGTCGGGACGAGCCGGACGCCCGGGCACCTGGTGCACCGGGCCCGTGACGCCGGGGCTCAGCTCAGGCTGAGCTACGGGATGACCGAGACGTGCGGCGGGTGCGTCGTGGACGGCGTGCCGCTCGACCACGTGCGGATCCGGCTGGGAGCCGGCGGCCGGATCGAGATCGGCGGGGCCGGGGTCGCCTCGCGCTACCGGCTGGATCCCGTGAGGACCGCGTCACGATTCCGCAGCGGCTACTTCCGGGCGGCGGACATCGGCGGCTGGGAGGCCGACGGGACCCTGAAGGTGGTCCGCCGGGCGGACGACGTGATCTCCAGCGGTGGAGTCGAGGTGTCTGCCGCGGACGTGGAGAGCTCCCTGCGCCGCCACGAGCACGTTCGCGACTGCGCGGTCGTCGGATTCCCCGACGACGTAGGGGCGGAGCGCATCGTGGCGATCGTCGTACCGGACGACGGCGCCCGGGTGCCGTCGCTGTCGGAGTTGCGGCGGCACGTGATGGCGGACTCGGCGTGGTACCGGGCGCCCCGCCAGCTGATCGTGCTCGACTCCCTGCCCTGCGGGCCGGCCGGGCAGGTGGACAGGGCGTTGCTGAAAAGACTCCCGAGCCGTTCCTTGGCGGACGGTGACGTGGTGGGTGAAGACGGTGTCCACAAGGTTCTCCGGATGGAGACACGGGAGTAGCGGCCTACCCGGCACCCGGCCCGTGCGCGTGCTTCACAGCCACCCCAGGAAACCGAACACCGCGAGGGCGACGGCGTCCAGCCCGAAGAGGCAGCCCACCGCGAGCGCCTTCATCCGCACGGTGCGGATGTCGTACACCCAGAAACACGCGAGGAACAGCGGCATGTAGCCGGCCAGCCAGATCGGCAGCGGGCTGCCCGCCTGCCACCACGACCAGTCCCAGGTCAGGACACCGGCCTTGTTGAGCATGACCTCGACGCCCACCGCCAGGGCGGAGTTGACCGCGGCGAACACGTAGCGGTTCGGAATCCCGGCTATCCGCAGGCGGCGATCGGCGGGCAGCAGCTTCGCTGCCACCACACCCATGATCGCGAACATCAGGCAGATCTCCATGTTCAGCCCGATGAGGATCTGATAGGCCGTCGGCCCCGTGGCGCCCCACATCGGTGCGCGACCCGTGGCGTGGAACACCAGGCTGTTCCAGATCTCGTTGAACCAGTCCGCACCCCACAGGGCGAGGCCCGCGAAGAGCACGTTCCAGTTCCTGCGCTCGACCTCCGTCGCGTAGACGTACAGCACGACCAGCAGGATCGGAATGACGTACCACTGGAAGTGGCCCGTCTCGCGGAGCTGCTCAAAGGCTCGGCGGGCGTGCTCGGTCATGCGTCCTCCGCTTTCCTACTCATTGGTAGCACGGAGTATGGTGCACGCGATCACCACCGTCCATAGCCCTGACGCGGTCATGATCGGCCTCTACCGCAACGTCTTCCGTTGTGTGACGATGCTGCGCGGCCCGGTCCGCGCCCCCGGTACTCCGTGGGAATGCAGCGACCGGAAGAGGAAGGCGACCGCACAGATGTGGGTGGGCAGACGACGCCTGGTGGAGGAAGTCCTGTTCCAAGCCGCCGCCTTCGGCGAAATCTGGGCGGCGAGGACGGGCAACCGGCCGTTGCAGCTCGCGACCAAGCCCGTTGCGGTGCCACTCCTCGCGCTCAAGGCGTTCCGCCGCCGAGGAGAGCTGCGCCCCGGCGAACTGCCGCTGCTCGCCGCCGGCCTGGCCGCGGCCGGTGTGGGTGACTACTACATGTCACGGTCGGACGACGACGGCCAGATCATCCGCGGAGCGGCCGCATTCGGTGCCATGCAGCTCCTCTACTCCGGGTTGCTGTGGCGTCGAGGCAACCGGTTCACCCGCCGCACCGCCGCGGTGCCGGCGGCGGCGTGGGCAGCGGCAACGGGGCTCATGGCGATCCGGCGCGGGCGCACGGGCCCCGGCGTCCCGGTCACCCTCTGCGTGTACGCCGGAACGCTGGCCGCCACAGTCGCCCTCGCGCAGGACCCGCGCCCGGCCCGCCTCGGACCGTCCGCCTCGGGTTTCGTCCGGCCGACGTCCGACCGCCGAACCTGGCTGGCAGGTGGTGCCGTGCTCTTCGCGCTCTCCGACACGGCGATCCTGATCCGCCGGAGCCTGCTCACCGACGAACGGCTGAAGGCCGCCGCCCAGACGTTCGTCCTCTCCTCCTACAACATCGCCCAGTGGCTGATCGTGGAGGGCATCCTCTCGCAGGGGGCCCGGCCCCTGGCCGACCGGGATCCAGCAGGGGATGCGTCATAAGGCACGTAGGACGGCGCTGTCGGCACCGGGGACGCCGTGGCGGCCGGTCCGGCGTGGTGTCTCCACAGGTGGCAGGCGGCTGCGAGTTCGGTTAGTACTGGAATACTTGCTGCCCCGAGGGAGATCCTGTGACTGACAAGAAGCGCGCCGATTTCGATGCCATCGACACCAACCATGACGGTTTTATCACCGCGAAGGAATTCAGGGAGGCCCTCCAGACCCCCAGCGGGCAAATCTCCGAAGCCAACGCGAATGCCTTCGTGAAGCTCGCCGACAAGAACGGGGACGACAAGATCAGCTTCGAGGAGTACGACGCGATCACACGCTGAACGAGTCCCGATCGTACGAGGGCGGCCACGGCGCATGCGCGGTGGCCGCCCTCGTCGTCGGCCACCGCGGGCCGAGCCGTCCCACGGTGGCGGCGAGTCGCGCTGTGCGTACCGCATGACCGAGTAACGCGACGTCACATCATCGAGGTCCTGGGCCACCGCAACTTCACCTGCCCGCCCACCCCGGCCCGCCGAACTGCGCCTTCCGCAATCGCCATGACGACGCCACCGTCGTCCTCGGCCGACCGACCGGACGGGGCCGCGACGGGATGCGACGCGACGCGCAGGGTGGAACCGCGGGGCCACCAGGCGCGGGAGATCGGGCAGCCGCTCGGGCAGAGCACGCAACCGGCAACGCGGGCCCCGGCTTCCCCACCGCGCAGAGTGGGCCTTCCCTTCCCGGCCGTCCACCGGTTCACGACCCCGGCCCGTACCGAGTCCGCGGCGGCGGACCACTGATCCCCGTGCGGGTACCGAGCCCCGCCCGTCGTGGGCTCCGACGACATCTCGACGGGTGGGCGGGCACCGCGGATCGGCGCTGCCCTTTCGTCCGCCGCGGTCCTGACGAGGGCTCCGAGGCTGTTTGATGCGCCGCACAGGCCGTGCGTACGGTCCGAAGCTGTCGGCCCCGAACGTACCGCTTCCATCAAGGCCGCGCCCCGGTCCTTGTGAGAAGGCCACCGCTTGCGTCCGGGAAGCGCATCTGGAGTGTTGTCCATGCATCCGATCACCGTCCTCACCCTCTGGCTCGTCCATGCCGCCGGCCGCGGCCGGAGAATGCTCGCAGACCTGACGAGCGCCCCGCCGTCGACGCTGTGGAGGACGAACCGCCGTGGTGCGCTCTGGGTCGGCGCGCTGACGACCGCACTCGTCCTCATGCTGACCGTCCACGGACCGGAGTCGCAGACCGTGCACCCCACCACACCCGGAAGTTCGGCGTTCACCCGCCCCGGTGAGCGGATCGCCAGCGTCGGGCAGATCCAGACCGCCGAGCCCAAGCCCTACCGGCAGACCTCCCGCCACCCCGAGCAGCGGCACGCCGCGATAGCGCCGAACCTCTCCCCGCGCACCGAACCGGGCACGGGACAGACGGCCGCACCGCAGCCGCGGCACAGCCAACCCGCCGAGACCTCGCGACCCGCACAGAAGGAGCAGCCCGCCGCGCCTTCCACGGCCGCCGCCGACACCCCCCGGACCGACGGCCGGGAATCCCCCTCGCACCCGAGGCAGGGCAGTGACGAGGCGAAGGCGGCACCCCACGCCAGGCCCGGACGAACCACCGAACCCACCACCGGATCCACGACCGAACCCGAGGCCGCACCCGAGGCCGCCGCGCCGAGCTCCCCGACGGATTCCGCCAAGCGTCAAGGCTGGTCCAGCCCCGTCCCCGGCGCCAGGGTGACCAACCCGTTCGGAAAGCCCGACGCGGGCTATGCAGCCGGCTACCACACCGGTACCGACTTCGGAGTGCCGGTGGGAACCGCCGTCCTCGCCGTCTCGGACGCGACCGTCGTGTCCGCCGGCAACGCCGGGGCCTACGGTCAGCAGATCGTCCTCAGGCTGAAGGACGGTAAGTTCGCCCAGTACGCCCACCTGTCCAGGCTCTCGGTCACGGCCGGCGAGACGGTGCAGGCCGGCGAGCAGATCGGCAGGTCCGGCAACACCGGGAACTCGACCGGCCCCCACCTGCACTTCGAGATCCGCACCGCGAACTCCTACGGTGCGGTGATCAACCCCGTCGCCTACCTCCGGTCCCACGGCGCGGACAATTTCTGACCCATCCCGCCGCTGGTGCGCGAAAGCCTGTCCGTTCCGGCACCTCCGCCCCAGGGACCGGCGGCGAGTATGAGGTGAACCGGTCCGTACCCGCTCAAGACAGGAGCCGCAACCATGCCCGTCCACGGTGCCCAACAGAGGGCGAAGATCGGGATTCACCTGCAAGAGGACGGTGAGAACTTCGTAGCGCAGATGCAGCTGGACAGGAACGTCCTCGCCGACCTCCTTCAACTCGGGAGGATCACCATACTCGCGAAGGACCTGCAGATCGGCGGAGAGGTCGCAGACCGGCCGGTCCGATACCTCACCCTCGACCTCAGCGACTGAATGATCCGTCGGGAACGCTCCAGCGATTCGCAGCGAAGGAATCGGAACGTGTCGTACGCTCCCGGCCCCGACAAGTTCATCATCGCCGTTCTCGTCGACATCATCCGGGACTACCTGGGCCTCACGGTGGCCAGCGGCACCGCAGCCGGCAGATCCATTCCCCTGGATCTCGACTCGCTCTCGCAGGTCGAATTCGCCGTAGGTATCGAGAACCGGTTCGCCATCACCCTCACCGACGATGAGACCCGCTCGCTCACAACGCTGGGCAACGCGGTCGAAATCATCCGGACCAAGCAGCATCCGACGGCCCCCGCAGCGCCACCCAGGCACGGGAACGGCGGATCCCCGCCGCATCCGTGACACCACCCTGACGAACCACCCCGGCCCCCTGCACCCCTGCACCCCTGCACCGGGACACCGGCAGATGAGACCGCGACCGGCGGGAGGGCGTGTTCTGCTGGCATCTGCCGGTGCCACTGGGATTGGATGCAGATGCTGTCCAGGCAGGTACCGGAGCCGGAGACGAGAGCGGGGCACCAGGGTGGATTCGGCCTACACCGAGTTCGTAGGGCGTGCCGCGGAGCTCGCGGTGGTGGCCGGGTGCGCCGCCAAGGCCGCCGACGGCGTGCCCTGGCTGGTCGTCGTCCAGGGGGAGGCGGGAATCGGGAAGACCGCCCTGGTGCGCAAGACCGTGGCCGCCCTGGACGACTTCTCACCGTGGTGGGCCGTCTGCGACCCGGCCGAGCAGGACTACCGGTTCGGCGCGGTGGAGCAGCTCCTGCGCCGAATCCCACGGGCGGACCTCCAGGACTACCCCCTGCTGTCACGCATCCCGGAAGGAGCCCCTCCGGTCGAGGTCGGAGCACAACTGCTCCGGCTGCTCGGCACGCTCGAGGAACGCCGGCCGGTCGTCCTGGTCGTCGACGACATCCAGTGGATCGACGAGGCGTCCATGGGAACGCTGCGCTTCCTCGTACGGCGGTGGTGGAGCGAACGCGTCCTGCTCGTGGCCACCAGCCGCACCGGCTCCCGCGGGACACTGCCGGACCGGGCCCGGGCCGGCGAGAAGACGGCATCCGAGCGACTGATCGCGGGAGTCGAGCACGCGACCACGGTGACCCTGCGCGGACTGGACCGGGCCGAGGTCTTCGCGCTGGCCCGCGCCACCGGCTCCGAGGGCCTGACCACCCGGGCGGCGGAGCGGCTGCGCGCCCACACCGGCGGCCACCCCCTGTACGTGCGCTCGCTGCTCACCCAGGTACCGGCGGACGACCTGACCGACCCGCAGAGCACCCTGCCGGTTCCCGAATCGCTCGCGGCCACCGTGCGTCAGATCCTTGCCGGCCTCGACGAGAGCTCCCGGGGCCTCGTCGAGGCCCTCGCCGTCCTCGACACACAGGTCCCCCTCGCCGTGGCCGCCGAAGTCGCAGGGATCGCCGACGCGGCCACTGCCCTGGGGGCAGCCCTCGCCTCCGGCCTGGTCGAATGGTGGCCGGAGGCCGCCACCACCCTCCTGCAGCTGCGCCACAATCTGCAGCGCGACGCCGTCTACGAAACGATCACCCCTCCTCGGCGGCGTCATCTCCACGCCTCCGCCGCCCGGTTGGTCGACGTCAACGCGTCCTGGGCGCACCGGGTCGCGGCCACCGACCGTTCCGACGCGGCGCTGGCGGACGAACTGCAGACCGAGGCCGAACGGCAGGCCGCCGCCGGACAAGGCGCCCGGGCCGCAACCTTCCTGCTCTGGGCGGCAGACCTGTCCGAAAGCCGGCCGGTCCAGGAACAACGCCTCCTGGCGGCCGTCACCCAGCTGCTCCAGGTCAGCGACTACGCGCGGGGATTCGCCCTGGAAGAAGCGGTCAGCCAGTGCACGCCCTCCGCCGCGCGCAGCGGGGTGCTGGGCCGACTCGCCTTCGGGCGGGGAAGCTTCAGCGTGGCCAAGGATCTGCTGACCCAGGCGGTGGCTCAGGCCGATGCGGGTGGGGACACCGAGACCGCCGCCCTGTCCCTGCTGTGGCTCGGAGGGGTCCTCGTGTGGCAGAGCAGGGGAGCGGAGGCCCTGCCGGCTCTGCGGAGGGCGCTGGAGCTGGGCCCACCGGACCCGCAGTTCGTCGGCTACGCCGAATATCTCTGGGTACTCGCCTCGGAGTGGATCGACGGGCCGCGGCCGACGCTACAGGGCTTCGAGGCCCGCCACCCCGGCCTGTCGCAGGACGCGGAGATGGTGCCGGTGCCGGACAGCGTGCTGCTCCGTGCCAGGAGCATCGCCTGCGGAGCGATGGGTTACCTGCACCGGGCCACCCAGGACCTGGTGACGCTGACCAGACGCCAGCGGGACGGGCAGGTCGTGGACGTGCGGGCGACGGACTACTTCATGCTGGCCTCGCACCAGTACTGGTCGGGCCGGTGGGAGGAGGCACTGGTCAGCGCCGAGCGTGCGCTCGGCCTGGCGGCCACCAACGGGCCGTTGTCCGGGCGGGCGCCGGGACAGGCGGTCGCCGCCATGGTGGCTGCGGGACAGGGGCGTTGGGATGCGGCCGAGGAGCACTGCGAGGCATCCAGGGAAGCGGCGCGCAGCAGCGCCGTGTTCTCCGACTCGATCTACCCGGCCATGGCCGCGGCGGTGGTCGCCCAGGCACGGGACGACCTGGACGGGATGTTCCGGGCGCTGCAGCCGGTTCACGAGGGTCCGCAGACCGGCAGTATGTTCTCGTGGCGGTTGATCTGGCTGCCGCTGTTCGCGCAGGCGCAGATCGGGGTCGGCGAGCTGGACCGGGCTTCCGGCACCCTGGCGCAGATCCGGGCGCTCGACGTGCCCAGTCTGCAGGTGGGCATCCGGTGGCTGGAGGGGCTGCTGGCCGAGGGCCACCGGGACCCCGAGGCGGCGGAGCGTTGGTACCGCGAGGGCATCGGCCTTCCGGCGGCGGCGGACGACATGCCCCTTCACCGGGCTTTCGTCGAGCATGCCTGCGGCCGGGTGCTCGTGGCCAGGGGCAGGACGCAAGCCGCCGCCGACCATCTGCAGGCCGCTCGCGGCCGCTACGACGCGTTGGGAGCCGCACCGTTCTCCCAGCGGGCAGAACAGGAGATGGCCGGCATCGGCACGTCTGACGCGGTGCGCAGCCCGCTCGGTGTCCTCACCCGGCTGACCGAACGTGAACGCGCGGTCACCCACCTTGCCGCCCAGGGTCTCACCAACCAGGAGATCGCCAAGGAGCTCTACGTCAGTGCCAAGACCGTCGAGTACCACCTGGGCCACGTCTACACCAAACTCGGCCTCAAGTCCCGCCGGGAACTGCGCGGCCTCAAACTGCCTTCCGGTCGGTGACCGGCGGCCGATTCGGGCTAGGACGACGGAGGCGGAGCGGCGTCGACGCCGCTCAGGTGGGCGTGGTCGACGCTCAGCGCCCACGCGCTCAGAAGATCGAGGCCGATGACGTAGAAGCCGTGCGCGTCGGACATCGGGCTGTCGGAGACGGCATCCGGAGGTGCGCCGGAGGGGCGGGTGAGCCCGGGGGCCGGACGCAGTCCGCAGGCGGCAAGTGCCGCTGTGACCCGGTGGGCGTACGGGGCGGCGCCGAGCGCGGTGAAGTGCAGGTGGGCGTTGCAGAGCAGCGGGGCGGCGGTCTGCAGGTCGCCCTCCTCCAGGACGAGGTGCCCGAGGTCGCTTTCGATGCGGGCCCGGTAGAAGGGCTGTTCGTCGATGGTGACCGGCCGGGTGAGGGCACGACGGTAGACGGCGATGGCGGTGTCGAGCCGGCCGTGGGCCTGGGCGAGGCGCCCGGTCCCCCAATCGGCGATCAGGCCCAGGGCGGGGGCGCTGCCGCTGAGGGCGCGGAGTTCGTCCAAGGTGTGTTCGGCCTCGGCGAGGCGGCCCGTGGCAGTGAGGGCCTCGAGGTACAGCGGGAGCTCGAACTGCCGGTTCAGGCGGTGCCAGCCCGTGTCGGGGAGACGGGTCAGGGAGTCGAGGTGGTCCATCATCCGAGGATGGTCGGCGTGGGCCTGGGCCAGGACGGCACCCGCGACGGCGGGCAGGGCCGCGTACATCGCGGGGGAGATCCGCTCGCTCCAGTACCGGCAGGAATCGAGGTGACTGCGGGCGGCCACCGGCCGGCCCTGCCCGGCGGCGGCCATCGCCGCCCAGGCGTGTGCCTCCGGGAGGCCGGAGAGCAGCCCTTCCAGGTCGGCCTGGGCGAGGGCGTGGCCGGCCACCTCGGCGCTCTGCTGCCAGCGGCCGGCCTGGTAGTGGCACAGGGCGAGCGTCGAGCGGGCGGTGAGGGTGGCGAGGCCGGTCTCGACGCGGGTGGGGGCGAGCACCATCTCGGCGTCCCGCTGGGCTGCGGCCCGCTCGCCGACGGCGAGGCGGAGCATGGCACGCACGGCGAGGGCCGTGTGGTCCTCCCGGGTGACCCTGGCGGGGTCGTCGGGCAGGGCGAGGATGTCCTTGGACATCGCGAGCGCCGTGCGCGGTCCGTGGTGGAGGCCGGTGGCGAAGATCAGCGTGAAGCGGGCCTCGGCCCGGGCCGGCGGATCGAGCAGCCGGTGGTCGAGAACGTCGCCGACGAGGGCGAGACTGGCGGAGGGACGTTCGGCCTGCCAGCTGTAGAGCGAGGCGAGCCAGATCCGGGCCCGCGATTCGGTCCGCCGGTCGCCGGTGGCGCGGGCCGTGGCGATGGCGTCGAGATAGTGACGTTCACCTGGGGCGAAGTCCCCGTGGGCGGTGGCTGCACGGCCGAGGACGCAGGAGCGCAGCGGGGACGGAGCGCACCGCTCCACCGCTTCCTGAAGAGTGAACCGGCGGGTGCCCGAGTGGTAGGGGAGGGAGTGCAGGCGCATGGCCGCCAGGAGGAGCCGGCGCTCGTATTCGGTACGGCTGGTGGACAGATCCGCGGCCCAGAGCAGCAGGGTGGCGGCCCGGTCGCTCTGTTCGGCTTCCAGCTGGCGGCCGGCCTCGGATTCGAGCTCGGCCGCCAGCCGTGCGTCCGTCCCGTCGGCTGCCGCCACCCTGTGCACCCATGCCGTGTCGGTGTCCACCAGCGCCGCGGCCGCGTTGTGCATGGTCCGCCTGCGGCAGGGGTCCATGGCCTGGTAAACGGCCTCGCGCTGGAGGGAGTGACGGATCCCCACCGGCGTCGTGGGATCGTCCGGGTTCCAGTGGACCAGTCCGGATTCCAACGCCTGGCCCAGGGCTCCCGCAGGGTCGTCGATCCGGGCGAGGCGGGCCGCCCGCGCCAGCGGGACGCAGGTGTCAAGGACCGCGAGAGCCTCCACCAGCATCCTCGACGGTTCTTTCAGCTGTGCCAGGGCGGTCCGTACGGCGTCGGCCAGTGAGTCGGGTACCGGCAGGTGCTCCTCCTCGCCGGCCAGCTGTTCCGGCGTGGCCGCCGCGATGATCGCGTGCAGGTGCAGCGGGTGGCCCCCGGTGTGTTCGAGCAGCCGCTCCGCCGCGCCGACGGGTGCCTTCCGGCCGGCGGAGGCCGCCAGCAGCTGGGCCACCCCCCGGCTGTCGAGCCCCTTCAGCCGTAGCGCCCGGGTGTGTTGTGCGCCGGTGACCAGGCAGCGCCACGATGCTTCGTGCGGGTCGGCCGGATGCTCACTCGAGGTGTCGACTGCCTCGATCAAGGGAGGGGTACGGGCGGCGAGGACGACCATCACCTGGTCCCGCCACAGCCGTCGCACGATGAAGCCGATTACTCTCAGCGACACTTCGTCGGCCCACTGGGCGTCGTCCAGAACCAGCGCCACCGGCCCTCTGCCCTGTGCCGTGGCAAGCAGTTCCAGGAGCTCGCCACCGGCTTGGACGGGAGAGGTGTGGGGGGCGAGCCGACCGCTCAGCGCGGCGAAGGACGCCAGCGAGTCGGGCTCGATCCCGCGCAGCCACTGTTCCACGACACCGTACGGCCAGTCCCGCTCCAGCGGGTCGCAGCGCGCCCACCACACGGCGAAGCCCCGGAGGTCGGACAGGGCCCTTCGGATCAGCCAGGTCTTCCCGATCCCGGCCTCGCCTTCGACCACCACCAGCCAAGGTTGTCCACCTCGGACGGCTGCGGCCAGAGTGCCGAAGGTCGCCAGTTCACCGGTACGACCGACGAATCTCTCGTGCCCACCGGGATCCGGGCCCATGGCGGGGTCCTTCTTGCTCACGGATCCATTCAACGCCGCATTCGCGCCACATGAAACCACTGAGGAACGACACGTCGGAGCCGGTCACGGAACGTGTCGGCAGGGCGGGGCCGGGCCGGGGGAGTTCACGGGCCGACAGGTCCCGAACGGCCGCCCGCACGACCGGGACGGCCCGCGATTCGCGGGGGAGATCCTCACCAGGGTGTGTCATCCGAGACGGCCAACGGCGCTCTCGGTGGATCTCCTCCATAGTCTCCTGGAGTTCCTGAAACATTCGGCGAATATATTTGCCGCGCCTTCGAAGTGCTGAATCCTCTGAGTCGCCTCTCTCCGCGGGATGCCACCTCCGGCCAGTACCTTGGCCTTCTTCGTCTCCTGCTTCAGCAGGTCCCGCAGCATGTCCCCGTGTCGTGAGCGGACGGTTCTGATGAAATCGTCGGCCGCTCCCATCCCCTCCTTCCTGACGAACGTCGACATGTTTTCATAGCTGCCGCCCAGGAGGCCGTTCGTCGTCAGTCTGTCATCGTCGTAATTTCCGCCCGGCGACACGATGACTCCCCTGTACTCCCTCGGCAGCGACACCCAGAAGGCCGTCATGGCCGCCGCGACGACAGCCGTCAGCAGCTCGGATCCCCCGCCTCATCCGTGAGGAACTGCCAGGCGTCACCGGACAGGTCGGAGTAACCCAGGGCGTACTTCGCCGCGGCCGGGTTCCAGCAGTCCGGGTTCGGCATCGACAGCACCCCCTCGCGCCATGCCCGACCTCCCTCACCCCATGTCTTCGAGGGCACGACCCTTGGTCTCCTTGATGCAGAAGGCGACGAAGGGGATGGAGAGAAGGGCGAAGGCCGCGTAGATGACGTACGTGGCGGAGAGGTTCCAGTCGGAGAGGTCCGGGAAGGTCACGGTGATCGCCCAGTTGGCGATCCACTGCGCCGAGGCGGCGACCGACAGGGCCAGGGCCCGGATCCGGTTGGGGAACATCTCCCCGAGCAGGACCCACACCACCACACCCCAGGAGAAGGCGAAGCACAGCACGAACAGATGGGCCGCGACCAGGGCGACGACGGCATGGGCGTTGTCGAGGGTCGCACTGTCGCCGGTGCCCTGCCGGAAGGAGAACGCCCAGGCGGCCAGACCGAGGGCGAAGGCCATGCCCGCCGAGCCGGCCAGCGCGAGCGGCTTGCGACCGATCCGGTCGACCAGGACGATCGCGACCACCGTTCCGATGACGTTGATGGTGGAGGTGGAGAGGCTGATCAGCAGCGAGTTGGACTCGTCGATGCCCACCGACTGCCAGAGGAACGACGAGTAGTAGAAGATCACGTTGATGCCGACGAACTGCTGGAACACCGAGGCGCCGATGCCGATCCAGACGATGGGCAGGAGGCCGAACCGGCCACCGAGCAGATCCTTCAGCCGCGGCTTGTGCGAGGTGTCGAGGACGGCGCGGATCTCCGAGACCCGGGCGTCCAGGTCGACGGACGGACCCTCGATCTCCTCCAGGACCCTGCGGGCCTGCTTCTCCCGCCGAGCGGCGATCAGGAACCGCGGCGACTCCGGAATGGTGAGCGCCATGGCCCCGTAGATCAGGGCGGGGACCGCCTCCACCCCGAGCATCCACTGCCATGCCTGGATGCCGCCGAGCTCATCGGTGGACTCGCCGCCCGCCCCCTGGTTGAGCGCCCAGTTGACGAGCTGCGAGACGGTGATGCCCAGCACGATGGCCAACTGTTGCAGGGAGGCCAGACGTCCGCGGTAGACCGTGGGAGCGACTTCGGCGATGTAGGTCGGCGCGATCACCGAGGCGATTCCGATGGCGATGCCGCCGACCACCCGCCACAGACCGAGAACACCGATGCTGGGCGGGAACATCGAGCCGATCCCGCTGATCGCGAACAGCGTGGCGGCCAGCACCATGGTGCGGACCCGCCCGAAACGGTCGGCCAGCTGCCCGGCCGCCACCGCACCCGCCGCCGAGCCCAGAAGCGCGATCGCCACCACGAAGGCCGTCTCGCTGTTGCCGACGTCGAAGTGCTTCTGGATGCCGGTCACGGCACCGTTGATCACCGCGCTGTCGTACCCGAAGAGGAAACCGCCCATCGCTGCGGCCGCCGAGATGAACACGACCCGGCGCAGAACGCCCCGGTCGGCCTGTGGCGGGGAAGGGGAACTGGACAAAGGGCGCTCCTGGGACGAAGGGCCCGTCGCCGGACCGCTGGATAGGTGGCCCGTTCCTCGGGACCACTCCCGGCCGACCACACGTGGTGTCCGAACCGCGTGGTACCCGAACCGGAGGATCCGGGCCGCACCCGCTCTCCGGCCCCATCAGTGAAGCCCCTCCCACGGCCCCGGCCACAGCCCGTTCGCGATGCCGGAAGGGCAGACCGGAGGGACCGGTACCCGCTCCTCGGATCGGCTGCCGTGCCCGCACGGCAGCCTGCCCGGCTCTGCCCGGCCGGGCGGCCTCGTGCATCTAATGGGACAGGGACCTCTCCAGGAAGGACACGCGTGACCCGCCCCGCATCCGCGACGCTCCGGGCACCGGTTCCGTCCATCGTGGCGGCCTCGCACGCCCGAGGCCCGGACACGACCGACGTGCCAGGAGAACCACATGAAGCCGACGACGACCGCCGTAGCCGTGCTCCTGCTCGGGGCGGAGCTCGTCCTTCCGGCCACCGCCCACGCGGCCGACCGTGCCCGACCGTCCGGCTCGTCCTCCCTGAGCGGCAGTATCCTTGACAGCCCGTCGGACGGCACCGGACAGGTGTTCCTCGACCCCTCGGTCGCCTCCGGCGGCCAGAAGATCAGCATCGACGGCACCTGCCCCCAGGACACCACCGCCGTCACCGCGATCACATCGGGGGCGTTCGCGGACGGCACCGCGGCGTTCGAGGACGCAGACCCCCAGGCCTTCACCGCCACCGCCCGCATCCAGAACTCCGCAGAACCGAAGTCCTACCCGGTCGAGGTCTCCTGCACCACGGACAGCGGCACAGTGACGATCCTGGCGACCGTACAGGTCCAAGGCGCCGGCGCCGGCACCGGCACCGGCACCGGCACCGGCACGAGCCCGGCCGGCCCGGCATCCCTGTCCTTCCCGACCCCGGAGCCCACCACCGCCGCACCGGTGCACCACCAGGTGCCCGTCGTCCCCAAAGGCGCCCCGGACACCGGGGAGATCAGCCCCACGCCCCCGTCCCGGGACAACGGCCTCCTGGTCCTCATCCTGGGCCTGGGCACGGGCACAGCCGCCGCAGCGCTGCTCGGCATCCGTCGCCGACGCACCGGCCGCCGCTGAGAGCAGACGAAGACCAGCCATGAACGAGCCGACGAGGACCGGCCGATCCGGCCCGCGGAATCCGGTGGTACGGGCCGGCGGAACACCCCGACGCCCCGGCGCCGGCCTCGTCGCCACCGTGCTGACCCTCTCGGCCCTGCTCGGCGGCGGCCTGGCGGTGACGGCGGACCGCGTCCACCCCGCGAGACCGCCGACCACTGCCACGCCCGCCGCCACGCCCACACCGTCGTCCGAGACCCCGCAGACGACCACCCCGTCCGCACCGCCGAGCCCGCCGCCGGACACCGACCCACCGGCCATGACCAGTGACAACCCCTCCGCACCGACACGAATCGCGATCCCCTCCATCGGCGTCCAGGCCGCCGTCATAAGCCTGGGGCTCGAACAGAACGGCACCTTGCAAGTCCCGCCCGTGGAGGACGACGACCCCGCCGGTTGGTACGACGGCTCGCCCGTCCCGGGCACCGTCGGCCCCGCCGTGATCGTCGGCCACACCACGGTCGGCGCCTACGGCAACGGCGTCTTCCACCGGCTGGGCGAGCTGAAACCCGGGGACCAGATCATCGTCGACAAGGCGGACGGCAGGTCCGCATCGTTCACCGTCCGCCGGATCGAGCTGTACCCCAGAGAACAGTTCCCCACCTCCGAGGTCTACGGCGACACCGCCGGACCGGCGCTGCGCCTCGTCACCTGTGCCGGCACGCAATCCGACCGCGGCTACTCCGAGAGCCTGGTGGTCTACGCCGACCTGACGTCCTGAGCACCGCGCCCCGCCGGAACCCGACGCCCGACACCTCCCGGGTCACGTGCGGCAACCCCGGTGATCAGCGCCGCCGCCACCGGTTCCGGTGCATCATCGGATGAGCGCCGGCCGGCGGCTGCCCGAGAGGCCGCCGAGGCTTCTGCTGCGGGGCCGGCTCCGTGGGGATGGGACTCTCCGGAAGAAGCCGGATGAGGTCGCTGTCGAGGATCTCGTACCAGCCGGTGAAGTCGGCGGTCGAATAGGAGCCGAGCGGGCGGTCCGGGCCGTCGAGCCCGACCGACCTCCGCCAGCCGAAAGCGACGCCCGCAGCCTCGGACGGGTCCCCGAACCCGGTCGGAGCGTGACCGACGCAGTACACGACGAAGACACCCTTGTCGGAGGGCTCGCCGTCTCGGTAGTGCCGGTAGATGCCGCCACTGTGGAAGAAGGTGTCCTCGGCCATCATCCGCTCCCCTCACCCGGTGAGGCACAACCATGGTGCCACTCGAGCCGGTGCCGCAGCGCGCGGACACGGCACGTGTCTCGGACGTCCTCGGGGCGGCTGCGCGCAGTGGTGTCCGGGCCGGTGGAGAACGCCGCCGTCCACCTGTGCGCTCGGTGGCCCGGCGGCGGCCGGCTGACGGATCGGGCCCGGTCGGCCGGCACCAACTTCCGTACTGTCAGCTGACGGTGACTCCGTGGGACGCCAGGTAGGCGACGGGGTCGATGACGGCGCCGTAGGTGTTCGTCGTCCGTATCTCGAAGTGCAGGTGGGGACCGGTGGCGTTGCCGGTGCTGCCGGAGAGGCCTATCTGCTGGCCCGTCGTGACGCTCTGTCCCGCGGTGACGAGGAGCTTCGACAGGTGGGCGTACTGGGCGTACTTGCCGTCAGGGAGCTTCAGCACGATCTCGTTGCCGTAGGCACCGTCGTTCGCCGCCGACACGACGGTGGCATTGGTGATCGCGTACAGCGGTGTCCCGGTGGGGACGGCCCAGTCGGTTCCGGTGTGGTACCCGGCGGCGTAGCTCGCGTTGGGGACGCCGAACGGGTTGCTGACCCTGGCCCCGCGCACCGGCGCCGTCCACTCGCCGCTCTGCGGGTCCGCAGTGGCCGTCGAAGCGGTGGACGAGGAGTCGGAGCCGGTGTCCGAAGCCGGGGCGCTCTGAACGCGGCTGCGAGCGGAGGTCGCCGGGGTGGAACCGGTCTTCGGCGGGGGTGCCGTTGCGGAGACCTTCGATTCGGGTGTCTGCGTCGGGTCGTGCTCCTGGGCGGGGGCCGTGGTGGGATCGGGCTCCTGCGCCGGGGCCGTGGTCGGGTCGGGCTCCTGCGCCGGGGCCGTGGTCGGGTCGGGCTCCTGCGCGGGAGACGTGCTGGGGGCGGCCTCCTGCACCGGGGGTGAGGACGTCGGCGCCTTGGACGAGGGGGCCGAGGAGGACGGCTTCGCCTTACGCGTGGGGGAGGGCGACGCCTTCGCCTTCTTGGAAGCGGACGCCGAGGTCGACGAGGGCGCCGGGGCGGCCGGGGGAGCCGTGGTAGCGGCCGGAGGGATGCCGGCGGGGGAGGTGGCGCTCGCGCTGGGGGTGCTCCTGGCGCTCTGTGAGGCGACCTGACCGGCGGAGACGGTCGTCGGGTGGTCGGAGGTGGTCCGCTGGCCGATGGGAGACAGCATGACGGCCACGGTGCCCGCCGCGACTCCCGTGATGAGGACAAGGTTCGTGACATGGCGGCGGGCCAAGCACGCGCCTTGCAGTTTGAGCCATGCGCTGTGCAGTGGCGGTGCCATCGGGATCCTCCTAGGTGGGGGGCCGCTACGTCGGGACGTAGCAGCGACCAGGACAGAATCCCGATGCTAGTCCGGCGGGATCATCCCCCATCCGCACCGAGAACAGAGATGACTGTTCGTCAAATGTGTTTACCAATAGCAAGATTGATGAAATTCGGAGGGATCGGACCCTGGTCGTCGATCCCCTTGGGGCCACCAGCAAGTCCCCCGGGGAGAACCCGCCCGGCACCCTCGGGCACGGCGAGGTTTCCCACAAGGGCACCTGAACACGGAGACCCCGGGTCAGCTCCGGCCGTAGACGGCCCCGACGTTGTCCGCGGCAGGACGGCCACGGCCGCACGGGCCTGCGGCGAAAGCCCGCAGCAGATTCTCGGTCACCCTGCGGGTGAAAGCCCCGGTCCTCGCGTCCATACCGTGGTCGCCGCCCTGCCCGCCGGCGTCCAACGACTCCACCCACCGCATCGTCCCGGTGGCGAACACCCCGGCACCACTGCTCGTCGAGTAGTAGGAACTGTCGGCGAAACTGCTGCGGCCGGCGCAGACCACCGGCGAGTGCGACAGGATCTCCAGCGGCCGGGGCGTGGGGTATGCGGTGTTCACCCGGTCGTACTCGACCCCGACCAGGTGCGGGAAACCGTCACCGGCCCCGACCCCGGTGCCCTCGTACAGCCAGTGGCCCGGGTTGGTCACGACGTACGGGGCGTCCACCGGGTAACCGTCGTAGAGCACACCGAGCAGCGAACTCTCCGGATCGGCGCCGGGCGGCGCACGGAAATCGGTGGTCGCGGGCCCACGGCCCGCCCGGTACCCCGGATCCCGCTGCCAGGACCCCTTGTAGCACACCACGATCCGGTCCGGCCCGAGCCCGGACGATTCGAAACGGACACGACGAAAGGAACAGTTGGCCCCCAGGAACGCCAGATTCGTCCCCGCATCCCGCGCGGCAGCGGCGTGTTTCCGCTGTTCCGGAGACCAGTACTCGTCATGGCCGAGGGACAGCACGGCACTCGCCCCGTCGAGCAGCACCGGGTCGGCGGCCAGGTCGACTCCGGTGGTGTAGGCCAGCGGGATGCCCAGCTGCTCGGCGAGGGCGATCACGGGGGCCTCGTACACCAGGAACAGCCCGGCCCCGTCGTCGTACCGGTAGGGACGGTCGAAGCCGACCTGAAGGGACCGGGTCGACAACCCGCCGGACGGCCCCTGGTAGAGGTTGTAGCCGCCCCAGAGGTTGTACGCCTGCCAGGTGGCGACGGCGTTGACGACGACGGTCCGGCCACGGACGGACCGGGAGCGGACGGTCATCGGGACGTACCGCTGACCGGCCCCGCCGTCCGCGTCCAGCCGCAGCAGGTAGCTGCCCTCCGGCCAGCCGGTGCTGTCCACGAGCGTGGAGCGGGTCCAGTCGGTCCGGACCATCCGGGTACCCGCCTCCACCGTGGCAGGAGTCTGCTTCGCGCCGGGTAACCACGGGGACTGCCAGACCGCCCGGGCCCTGGAGCCCCCGTACCAGCCCATCCGGTAGGCGGTGATCCGGAACCCGGGGGCGGTCGTCGAGACGTACAGCCCGAACGTCTCGCCGGGCAGAACGCTCACCCGGTCCGCGAAGCCCTCGATGGCCCGCTCCGGCCCCGCACCGGTGATCCGCCAATCCGCCGCCCCGGCCTTCGCATTCTCAGTCGCGGTAGGGCTCGGGCCCGTCTGCGTCCCGGCCTGCGACGAGGACGGCCCGCCGGGCCCCGCCGCGGGCCCACTGCAATCGCTCAGCGCGACGGCCGCCCCGACTCCCAGGCCGAGAAACCAACGCCGTGAGCAACCGCCACCCGTCACGCGCTTCATCCTAACGATCTCCAGGACGGGCCCCGGGACCGCGCCCGGCCCGCCGGTGTGTCGATGCCGCGACGGTGGCTCAGGGAGCCAGCACGATCCAGGTACGACCCGTCTTGAGCGGCATCGGAGCACCGCCGACCGTGTACTGCGTGGGGGCGGAGTCGTCGGACTTGGACCACTTGCCGTGCCAGACCTGGCCGTCGCGGTAGAAGTCGGCGCTGCCCTCGCCGGTGGTCTGCGAGAACACCTCGTTGTCGGGCCTGCCCGCGTTGTGGTCGGTGTACTTCCCCGGCACGACCGGGACGTGCTGCACGATCACGTTCGAGGTCGTGGCGCGTCCCTGGTCGGTCGTGTTCGCGGGGTGGCCGTCCACCGACACCAGCCAGGAGGCACCGGAAGCCGTGAACGTGAACGACGCGGCCGGCATGCGGGCCGATGCCGTGGCCGCAGGGACGCCCCCGCCGGGAGCATCGCCGAAGGTGAAGCCGACGTTCTTGGCCTGCGCCAGGTCCGGGTACGCCGAGAAGACGCTCGCCGGCCGGATGAAGGTCGGTGACGATCCGCCCCGGCTGAACAGGCCGCTGCTCGGCGTGATGCTCTGGAGGTTCGCCTGCGCCAGATCGGGACGCAGCCCGGAGATCGCACCGCTGTAGGCCAGCCCCACCTTGCCGTACGCCGCCAGCAGGGGGATGTCCGACTGCCGGGCGCTGCGCACCGGCCCCACGCTCGCCGGTGCGTGCTCACTGTCGAAGACCGCGAGGTACCGGCTCAGGCCACCCTCGACCTGAATCGCGTAGACGACGTCGGCGGAGTTCAGACCGGCCTGCTGGTACTGCGCCTGCCCCACGTTGTCTATCTTCACTGCAAGCAGGTGCCCGCCTCCTCCGGGGAGGCCGGTCAGAGGTGAGAGCCCCGAGTCCGTGGCGGGAGGAGCCGTCGGCGTGGCGGGACCGGCGTTGGGGCTGGGGCCGGAGGCGGCGACCGGCCGGACGGCCTTGGAGCCGCCGGCCTGGGCGAGCGGGACGGCGATCGCGGTGCCGGCGACAGCCACGGCCGCGGCGATGACCCCGGCCTTCACCCGTCGTGAACTGGACCGCCAGCGCTCCTGGGCGGCTCGTACTACGTTCATCATCCGGAACCGGACCTCCACATTCGCCATGGGCCGCCGGCGCCGAGGGGCACCCTCTCGTCGCACGCGCGCTCTCCTGCGCGTTCCGCCGGCTGCGGGGCGGTTGCAGCCCCTCTTCGGACTGTCGCTCGCCTCGGGGGCCGGGAGAGTGCCCGGTTGGGCACGCTCCCGGCCCTGGCGCCTTGCCCCCGGTATGGAGGCGGGCCGACGGCCCGGGACGGGGCGGCGCACGTTCGGTCGGGGAGTCGCTCGCCACGCGTGTACGGCCGAAGGACCGTTGATGTGGTGCGGTCGCGGAGCGGCAGGATGTGATGATCCGTCAGATGGAGTGCGCAGGGACCGGAGAACAACGGAGCCGGGGCCCGTTCGGCGTCACGGCCGATCTGCCCAGACACCCGGGTGCCTGGCGGCGGCCGCCACCGCGACGACCGTGAGGGCGGCCACCACGGACATCACCGTCATGCCGGTGGTGACACCGTGGCGCAGGACGAGGAAACCACCCGCGAAGGCGCCGGACAGCAGGGCGGTGGCGGAGAGCAGGCGGGGGCCCGCCCGCATCGGGCCTCCTGCGCCCAGCGGGCCGTCCGCGGCGAGGCCGACGAGGGTCATGGTGATGGCCGTCGTGGTCAGGTCCGGTACGGCGAGCAGCCGCACGGCGGCGTTCTGCAACCCCATGGCGAGGGCGAGAAGCGCAAGGATCGTGTACCGCCCGGCCGGATGGTGAGCCGTGCCGATCCAGGCCGACACGGCCGAGGCGGAGCCGAACAGGGCAGTCTGCACCGAGAGGGCGGCGAGCAGGACCCGGCCGCGGTGCGGCAGTCTCCGTCCGATCCGCCCGCCCAGAGCCGCGCCCACGAGGAAGGCGGTGAGGGATACGAGCGAGGAGCTGACGGAGAAGCCCTTGGCGCCGGCCGCCGCGAAGCCGACGACCACCACGCTTCCGGTCACGTTGGCCACGAAGACGTGTCCGAGACCCAGGAAGCTCACCGCGTCGACCAGGCCGCCGACCACGGTCAGCGCGAGGAGCAGCGGAGGGAGCGGGCCGTGCCGGCTGCCGGGCCGGGGGGCCACCGTCTCCCGTATCTCTTCCCAGACCGATGCCACCGATCACCCTCGTCCTCTTGCCCGGCCGGCCCCGTGCCGGGCCGCTACCGGAGCAGGCCGAACTTCTTCAGGAGCGCGATGATGGCGTCCCAGATCCCGTTCGACACCTTGGTGGCCTTCGCGGGAGGGCTGGTGACACCTGCGCCGTTCGTGGCCGTGACGGTGAAGTCGTAGGTGGTCCCGAGCTTCAGCCCGGTGACGGTGATGGGGGAGCCTGTCCCCTGAGCCGTTACAGCGGTTCCGGTTCCCCTGGTGGGAGTCGCGGTCACGGTGTAGCCGGTGACGGAGGGGGAGTTGCTGGGAGTGAAGGTGACGACGGCCCGGGTGGGTCCTGGATTGGTGCGGACGTCCGTGGGTGCGTGGGGGGAAGGTGGTAGGGCGATTCCTCCGGGGTTGCCGACCTTGGAGTTGATGTCCACCTCGCAGGCGACGGTCGTGCAGCCGGCGGGCGCTTTCATCACGGTTCCTCCCTCGCGGCCCACGTAGAGACTTCCGGCATCGTCCACGGCGACGGAGATCGGATTGGTCCCGGTCGTGATGGTGCTCTGCTGCCCGTCCTTGAACCTGACCACGCGATTGTCGTGGTAGAAGGGCGCGTAGAAGCTTCCGTCCGGGCCCATCGCGAGATCGACAGGCCGGTCGAGGGGATCGTTCGGATTCGGGGCGAACTGAGTGATGACCTGTGACGTGCCGTTGGCGAGTGAGACCTTCACCAGCGCGTTCGAAGCGATGGTGTAGAGGTTGCCCTGTCCGTCGAGGACGGCGCCGGCTTGGGCAGCCACACTGGCGATCTTGCTCACGGTTCCGCCGGTGTCGATCTTCCAGAGCGCGCTGCCGTTCGTGTCGACGACGTAGACCGTGCCGGTGGCGTCCACGGCGACACCGTTGGGGGACTGCAGCGAGTCGGCGGGCGGCGTGGCCGGGTCGCAGTCCCGGTCTCCCGCGATGATGCTGCTGGACCCGCTCGGGGTGATCTTCATGACGGTGTAGGCGTAGTAGTTGGCGACGTAGAGGTTTCCGGCGGCGTCCACCGCGATCTTGCTGGGATCCACCTTGGCCCGCTCCGGCGGGGTTCCGGCCGGGCAGTTCGCGGTCACCGGAACGGAGGTGACGGTCCCGTCCGGGCCGACCTTCACGATCCGGCTGCCATTGGGGTCCGAGACATAGACGGGGGCGCCGCCCTGGGCCGGTTGATCGGCCGCGTGGGCGGCGGGAGCGGCAGCGGCGGACAGCAGGGCCACCGGCAGTGCGAGTAGGCCGGCGATCGCCGTCGGCCTGAGAGCCGGCCGTCCACGGCCCTGGTCTTTCCCGGGCGGCCTTCCCGGAGCGGTGCGGCACTGCTGCCCGCTGCCCTCGGAGAAGAAGCCCGATCCGGACGATGACGTTGCCGGGTCCATGTGAACCACCGTTTCCGAGCCGAGTGAGTTGCCCGGCCCAGCGGCCGAACACCGGACTCTCAGCGTGACCCGGCCCCGCACCGGTGCCCTGCACGTTCGTCTCGGCCGACGGGCAGAGAACCTTGCTTCTCGGGTGGTGGCCGTGGGAAAAGGCGCGTCAGCCAGGAGGGAGCAGAACTCGTCGAACCGCCGTGAACCGGTCGTCCGCCGTGCACGCCTCCGCCCAATCCTCTGCGGTGAGCTGGGTCAGTTCGTCGGCCAGGGAGTCCGGAATGTCCTTGTTGTCCTGCCGGGCAGATGCGGCGGATCCGAGATTGTCGAAAATGGTCGCCACCTCGGCCATTGCGTCCATCAACTGCTGCTTCGACATGATCAGTTTCAGGAAATCGTCGCCGTATGCCGCAAGGCTGCCCTGTGCGGACTCGTAGAGAGCCCACCGGCCCCGTTCCGACTCCAGCGCCTCCTCGGCGTGCCGGACCCTTCCGATCACCTGCTTCCAGTAGTCGACTATTTGTGCATACTCGGGCGGTATCCCGTCCGGAAAATCCGGAATTTTAACAATCTCGCCGGATTGCAACTTTTCGACCGCATCTTCGAGGAGGTCGATTCGGGCTCCGAGGAGGCTGGACCGGACCTTCGAAAAATCTGGAAAGTCCGGAAGGCCCGGAATGTTCTTCGCCGCGTTCAGCCAGTCCCATTCGTCCGGACTGAACCGGCAGAGTCGGGCCAGTCGATCCGCGGAGGGGATCTCATTCCGATTCAGGGAGGTCAGTACCGAGAGGGCGTCGGCGACAAGCGAGTTGATCCGGAGATATCCATCGGACAGTCCATGGATTTCGCATATCTTGTAATACTTATGCTGCCACTCCGATGAGAATACGAGCTCGGCGAGCCCGTGCTGAATCGCCTCGAAAGTGCCTGTGTCGCTGCTGGCGGAGGCCTGAGCGGCGTAAAAGTGATCGAAGACTCTCCGCCAGAGGGCGAGCTTCCTAGCGTATGCCTCCGGCAGGCGAGGGGGGAGGTTCAGATTGTCGATGTCGACTATTTCTCCCTCCTCCATCCGCTCCAGGAGGTCGTTGAAATACTGCCTGAACCCCAGCGCCTCCCTGCCCCTCTCCTCCAGATCTGCCACGCTTATCAGTGGCTCGCCGTCCGGTGCCGAAACAACCCCGCCGGAATCCACGGTGAATCTTCCGTCCGGCAGTTCGAAGATTTCCTGGTAGGCCAGCAGGCAGTCGAACCCGGGATCTCGTTTCATGATGTCGAGGAGGATCCCGGCAGACTCCTTGTGCTCGGTGTAGATCTCCGCCTTGGAGCTGTCCCGCGAGTAGAGGAGCAGGCGGGAGAAGGTCTTCCGCACGTTCTTGCTGCTGGCGCGGCCTTCATGGCTGAGCTTGAATTCAACGTTCCAGAGATCACGGCCGACGCTTCTGCTGAGACCCAGCCCGGAGGCGCGGGCAGAACACCAGAATGCATGATCATCCTCGCTCATTATCGTGAGGCCGTCCTGTACCGTCTCGAACGTGGCGAGATCGTGGCCCACAAGGAGCGTCAGTCTCCGCAGGTCCGTGATCGTCCCATCCGTGGCGGAGAAACTGACGAAGACATCCCCCCTCCTCGCTTTCCGCCAGCTCCGAACGGCCTCCGCCAGGGCCTCCAGACGGCTCTCCGGATGGAACCGGCCGTTCTTCAGGATCCCCGGAGTTCCGTCCACAACCACATCGGCCACACCGCTGGCGGGATCCACCCGGAGCACCCGCATCTCCGTCGGCAGTGTCGGTCCCTTCAGATTGCTGATCGCATCGGTGACCAGCTTGTGCAGGGCCTCCCGGTCCCGGGTCTTCGCGAGGACCTTCGGGTTCACGAGCCCGTCGAGCATCACCGCGAGCCCTCCCACCCGCCACAACAGACCTGCGACCGGCACCAGCTGCGCGGCCGTGCCGGCCGGGCTGTTCGCGTTGGCAGCCGCCCACTCCAGGGCCGGGGCGATCGTCTGTCCTACGACGTTGGAGAGGTAATCGGCCTCCTCCGCCACCTTGGCCCGGACCTCGCCGCCGGCCGGGTGGCGGTACTCCATACCGACGTGCTCCAGCACGGTGTCCAGGTTCTCGGCGTCGGCCCGCGCGATCTTCGACGTCGTCAGGCGCTGGACACCATCGTGAACGGCGGTGAGCCCGGTCGCCAGGGCGGTGGCCGAAGCGGCGACCACAGGGTTCAAGGTCGCGGCCCCGGCGACCAGGCCGAGGTTCTGGATCACGGCGCTCAGAGCGGTGACCGTCAGGTTGATCGAGAACTGTGCGGCGGCCACGCCCGGATGCCGGGCGGCGAAGTTCTTCTCGATCTTCTCGGCCGTGTCTTTCACGGCCCACCGTACGAGTGCTTTGTTCGATGCGAGCAACTGCTCCCCGAACCTCTCGTACGCCTCCGTGTAGGCGGTCCACTGGGCCAGCACCTCCTGACGCCGCTCACTCTTCTTCTCGTCCGGCACGCGGCCGGCCGGGCTCAGCGCCCGGCGCATCTCGAAGCAGGCGTCCCGCAGTCGCGACTGGGCACTCATCGTGGGCGTGTAGGCGGCCTTGAGCCGGCTCAGCAGCTCCTCGCGGCCCTCCCAGTAGCCCTTCTCATAGCTTTCGAGGAGGGCCGCCACCTTCGGCGTCACCGCGCGGGTGTTGGCAGCGATCAACGATTCCAGCGCGGCCAGGGTCGCCTCGGAGACGGCCCCTGAAGCGTCGCCCTCCCAGTCCGCGGACTTCGCCTCCGCGATCGACCTGGCCTCGTTCGCCTTCCGGATCTCGCGGATCTGCTTCGACGAAGCTCCGCGCGGCGCCGTCCGCCGCGCCACATCCCGCTGTTCCTCGAGCCACGCCCGCACATCCGCACATGCGCCGAAGAACTGCAGTGAGATCAGGAGGTCGAAGTCCGTCCGGAGCTGAGAAGGGATTCCGCCGGTACGCCCGCCCCCGGCCTGGTGGGCCTTGACCACGTCCGCCCAGCGTTGGAGCGCAGTTCGGTCCCCCTGGACGTACGACGCGTACCACGTGACGAAAAGGGTGGTCCAGGGCTTCCCCTTCTTCAGGAGGTCGCGAAGGTCCCGTGGCCGCTTGTCCCGGACGAAGTCGAGGTCGGTCCCCGGAGTGACCCAAGTTGGAGCCGGCATGACCACTTCTCCCGTGAACAGTTCTCAAGACCGCCCACCAACAGTCGTCGTTCCCCGAGACCGTCCACCAGCCCGGAAGGGGAAGCCTTTCGGGCAGGACATCCGAGCCGTGGCACACCGCACCCGCGCAGCGGGCACCCGGCCGGGTCAATCGACGCGCTTCGCGACCTGGACGTGCTGCTCGTCGAAGACGACCGCGTACCGGACGCCCGGATGGAGCGACTCGCCGTAGCCGGCCGCACTCTCCGGGGGATCCGACCACCCGGTCGACAGGTCCAGCGCCACGTACCGAGGCGCGCCGACCGCCGTACCGATCCAGAACGGAGTGGTGCGTGGAGCGAGATGAGCCAGCAGCGGGACGTTGGCCTCGACCGTGGCCCCGTCCGGGACGGTTGCGACCGCGGTCCGCAGCGCCGTCAGCCGCCCGGCGTTCCTGGCGTAGGTCGACGGCATGAACAGCCCGGCGACCGGAAGCCCCATGGCCGGACAGAGAACCAGCGAGATGGCCGTGACCGCCGGGACGACGGCCTGGGTGGCATACGCACGCAGCCAGACCGGTGTCGGGTACGCCTCGCACCGGCGGACGGCATCGATCAGGGCGAGGAAGAGGACCGGCATCAGCACCGCGTTGTAGTGCCAGTCCATGCCCCAGTAGGCACTGTCGGACGAGGCGAAGCGCCACAGCAACGTCGGCACCGCGACCAGGACGAGCGGTGACCGCAACGCCAGGAAGGCGGTGATCAGCAGCAGGTACCCCAGCGTCTGGAGTTTGATCTCGGTGAAGAGGAAGCCGTGCACCAGGTCCAGCGGCGCACCGGTCGACGAACCACCCCGGAGCTTCGACGCGTAGTCATAGTGCCCGTTCGGGTTGAAATGAGGGATCACCACCTTCACGGTCAGGATCAGCATGCCCGTGCCGAAAGCGGCCAGGACCGCCCCGAGCGCATACTGCCGCAGCAGGATGAGTACGAGGGCGATCGCGACGACCGTCATCCCCATGTCCTCTTTGACCAGCACCAGCGCCGCCGCCCAGGCCGCAGCCCGGTACCACCTCCGCAGGATGATGTTGCGCAGCGCGAGGGCCGACAGCGGCACCGCGAAGCATATTTCGTGGAAGTCGAAGTCCACGCCCCGCTGCAGCCCCCAGGAGAGGCCGTACGCGACACCCACCGCAAGGCTCTTCGAACGGGACACGAAAGCGGCCGCCGTGCTCGAGACGATCGGGATCGAGCTCGCGAACAGCGCCGCCTGGGCCACCAGAAGCGTCACGGGGGTCGGGAAGACCCGGTATGCCGGGGCGAGCAAGGCCAGGACCGGGCTGAAGTGGTCGCCCAGGATGTTGTAACCGGGGCCCTTGACACTGACGACCGGTGCGTGGAGTGACGCGTACTGCCGTACCTCCTGGACGAAGATCGCCAAGTCCCAGGACATCGAGGCGTAGCGCACGTGGCGGATGACGCCGATCACGGCGTAGACGACGAAGAACAGCAGCCCGAGGAGAAGGTGCGGCACGGCCCCGGCCGGAACGAGACGCTGGGGGAGGCGTCGGAGAGCTGGGGTGCGTGAGAGCATCGCGGTCTTCTCGGACGTGTACAAGGGGCACCGCCCGCGGTACGGGCGACAGTTGCCACGGTGGTCCGGTCGAGCGCATGTCGGGTGCCCATGCGGGCCGCGAAGCGGGCCGAGCGGCAACCGCCGCTAGCGGACCCGGCGCCGCTCTCCCGGCCTGCGGACATGCGTGACGACCTCGACGGCACCGTTCTCACCCTCCGGGTCCTGGCCCGCCAGCACGGCGGCCAGCCGGCACGCATCCCTGCGGAGGTCACGGCGCCAGGCCACCGCAAGGTGCGGCCAGAACAGCAGCATCGCACCGCCGAGCCGGGAGACGACCTCGATCTCCACCCTCACGCCGTCGGCCTCGTCACAGAGATGGAAAACGAGCTCGGGAATCTGCCACCCCAGCGGAGTCCACATCCGTCCGCCCCGGAAGGCCACCTCGTACGGACGGCTCGCGGCGCTGCACAGCAGCCGACTGTCGTGATGCCGGCCGGGAAACCGGTAGCGGTAGACGGCCCCGTACGCCGGCACCACGTCGGCCCCGTCGACCTCGATCACCGCGCTGCTCCACAGCGGCAGGTTCCGGGCGTTGGCCAGGAAAGCGAAGACGTTCTGCAACGGTGCCTGGACGAAGACTTGTGCGGTGATGGCGGGCATGCGGTCTCGATCCGTTCGATCGCATCGTCCGAGCGGCAGCGGCGCGGCCGCTCGGAGTCCATGGGATCGACCGTAGAGCCGGCGGGACCGGCGGGCAGAGAACGTCCGGGCAACCCTTCAGACAGCCCTGCCGACCCTGGTGCGACCTCACCGGGTGGGGCTTCGGGGAGAGGGCCGGGAGTGGAACCAGTGAGGGGGCGGAGGGGAGCCGACTGCCCGAGAGCGCGGCCCGTCGGGGTGGGATCCACGGACGACAGGCGTGCCGGGCGGGCAAATCCCGTGCGGCGTCGACATGCTGTCATGGAGGCCGGGCTCCGCCGTGCTGGGGATGGCGGGCGGAGCGGGTGGCAGCAGGCCACCGACCCGGCGGCCGCCCCACAGCGCCCCCCTCTGAGTGGGCGGCCGTCCGGGGTCCGGGGCGCCGGTCGGCTCGGTACGGGCCCGCCTGGCCCCCGCAGGGGCGCGGTACCGGCACGATGTCCTGGGCGCCGACGCGACGGCCGACGTCAAGCCCCCTGCCGTGTCGTGGGTACCGGGCCCGCGCTCCACGGCTGCCTGCTGGGTCCTTGAAGAGTCCCTGAAGATTCCTTTATGGCTGTTCAGATGTCCCGGTCGTGGGTCGACGATGTACCCGCACCGCCTCGGCGAACGATCCGTCCACGCGCAGACCGCAGGAGACAGCCATGCCCACCGAGTACGCCGCCACCCCGTCGGCGGCCGCAGAACCGAGCGAGGCCGATCCGCAGAACCGGGCCCGCCGCGAATCCCGCACCACCGACTGGGACCACGTCGACCCGGACGACCCAGCCGAGCGGTTCATCCCGCTCCGGCTGCCACCCGACGACCGGGGCCGGGAGCTGTGGGCGGTCCTCGACCTGCGGACCAGGCTGTGGTCCGCCGGCACCGACGGGGAGGTTCACCTGTTCGCACTGGAGCACGTCGCCCGCGGGCACGCCGTTCAGCTCCGCAACGTGATCGGAAGACCTCTCGGGGCCGACGCGCCACGGCGCGCGTGAGCTCGACCTGCGGCTCCGCCGCGGCCGGTGGTGCGGTGTCGTTGTCGGCGGGAGGTGGTGCCGAGGACCATCCTCCGGATCCGGTGGGCGGGCGGCTGCAGGCGGCTCCCAGTGTGCTCGGGGCCCACCCGACCGCCGCAAGGCAACGGACCTGAAGGGCAGACCTTTCTTCCCTCTTCCCGTGCCGAGCCCACCTGCCCCCCACGGCGAGCCCCTCATAGGCTCCTCTTGGATTGATCACCACGTTCCCTGCGCTTAGGCTATCTGAAAATGAAAATCAGCAATGCCGATCGGCGGCGCGCCCGCCGAACCCAGGAAGCGGACCAGCAGCCGGCCACCGCCCTCGCCGACGCGGGCACGCACGGCCCGAACCCGCGGAACACCCCACCGACGGCAGTCGCCTCCATGCCGGGAGGCCGACCGTGACCACCACATTCGGGACCGGTGCAAGCCACCTCCGCGACGCCGCCGCCGCGGCACGGGACGCCGTCGGCCAGGCACTGAGAAACGGCTCCATCGACAGACCGGACTTCGTCTTCCTGTTCGCCTCGGTCGGATACGACCAGAGCGCGATCGTCAAGGCGGTCTGGGAGGCCGCCGACCGCGCCCCGCTCGCAGGATGCTCCGCCGAGGGAATCCTCGTCGGCGACCAACCCGACGAATCGAACTTCTGCGTCGCGGTGATGCTCGCGCAGTCCGATTCCATCTCCTTCCGCCACGGCCTCGCCCCCGGCCTCAAGACGGGCTCGGGCGACGTCGGGCACGCCCTGGGCCGCCAGATCGGCCCGCTGCGCCCCGACGACCGCGCGCTCTTCCTGTTCCCCGACGGCATGACCTCGACCGTCGACGAACTGCTGGACGGGCTCAAGGAGCAACTGGACGGCATCGACCGGATCCCGATCCTCGGCGGCACGGCCGGCGACAACAACCTGTACGAGCGGAGCTTCCAGTACCTGGACGGCGAGGTGGTCGAGGACGCGGCCAGCTGGGCGATGCTGTCGGGGGACGCCCGGGTCGTGCCCGCACTGGGCCACGGGTGCGTGCCGGTCGGCCTGGACTTCACGTTGACCAGCACCGAGGGCCGGACCGTCAAGGAGATCGACGGCAGGCCCGCGATCGAGGTGTACGGGGAGTACGTGGGCACGGACGAACTCGCGGACTGGCAGACCGTCGTGGTGAGCCTTCCGTTCGGCTTCCCCGTGGCGGACGGCGTCGACGGCTACGTCCCCTACGTGGCCCTGTCGCAGAACAAGGAGGCGGGGACGGTCAACCTCCCGGTCCGGGCACCCGAGGGGACGCGCGTCAGGCTGATGCGCAGGGACATCGACCTGCTGACCTCGAACGCCGACCAGATCGCGGCATACATCAATGCGGAGCTCGGCTCGGCCACCCCTGATCTGATCATGCAGTTCGAATGCGCCGGGCGGGGACGGCACTATCTACCGGAGAGTCAGACCCGGCAGATCCTGAAGCGGCTGCACAGCCAGCTCCCCAGCGTCCCCAAGATCGGGTTCTACACCTTCGGCGAACTCTGCCCGACCGCGGGGCAGAACCGGTTCCACCACTTCACCTGCGTCCTCGCCGCTCTGGTCTGCTCGTGAGCGAGGACTCTGCGGCAGCCGGGGCATCCCGTTCCTCGCCCTCGGCCGGACAGACCCTCGGCACCCGGCCCGACCTGGAGGAGGAGAACCGGCAGCTGCGGGCGCAGGTGAAACACCTGCTGCGCACGGAGGTGCGGCTGAGGACCTCGCAGGAGCGCCTCGACGACCAGATCCGTCTCTACCGCCAGCTCTACGAACTGGGCAAGAGGCTCAACGCCGCGAGCGACACCGGCGACATCCTCGACCTCGTGGCGCACTTCTCACTCTACGAGCTCGGTTTCAGCAGGTGCGTCATCTTCCGCCGCACGTCCGAGGGGACGGAACTCGTGGTGCGGGTGGCGGCCGGCTACTACGAGGCATCGGGCGAGCAGCAGATCCACGGACTGCGGCTCCCCGTGGCGACACCGGTCCTCGAACCGGTGCTGTCCCACGACGAGCAGGTGATCTGCCCGGCATCCTCCACGGAGGAGCCCCAACTCGAGTTCGGACGCATGCTCGACATGTGCGAGTACGCCCTCGTCCCCCTGGGCGGGGAGTCCCGGTCCCCGAGCGGGATGCTCGCGGTGGGCAACGCCGGTGAGGACGCGCGGTACTACACCCGGATCACCGCCGACGCCGACATCGTCGTGGGGCTGGCCAACATGGCCAGCCAGGCGACCTCCGCGATCAACAACGTCCAGTCCTACCAGGTGGTGAGCGCGAACGAACGGAAGTACCGACGGCTCTTCGAGAGCTCGCGCGACGCGCACTTCGTCAGCACCCCCGAAGGCGAGCTGCTGGACGCCAACCAGGCGATGCTCGACCTCTTCGGCTACACCCGGGAGGAGCTGGCGGGCGCGGACATCAGAGAGCGCTACGTCGATCCCGAGGACCGCAGACGGTTCCAGGAGAAGCTGGCCCGGGACGGCTCGGTCAGGGACTTCGAGGCCAGGCTGACCACCACGGGCGGCGTGACGATGGACTGCCTGCTGACGTCCACCGCGGAACCGGCGAGCGACGGCGGGCCGCTGACCTACCACGGGGTCATCCGCGACATCACCGAGCGCAAGCAGGCCGAGCGGCTGCTGGCCGACTACAGCAGAACACTGGAGCAGGAGGTCGCCGAGCGGACCCGCGAACTGCGGACCGCGCGCGAACAGGCGGTGGCGGCCAACGAGGCGAAGAGCGCCTTCCTGGCGTCCATGAGTCACGAGATCCGCACGCCGATGAACGGAGTCATCGGCATGACGGGACTGATCCTCAATACGGACCTCACGACGGACCAACGCGAGTTCGCCGAGATCATCCGCGGCAGTGCGGAGGCACTGCTGACGATCATCAACGACATCCTCGACTACACCAAGATCGAATCCGGCAAGCTCGATCTCGAACTCGCGCCCTTCAACCTGCGCGAATGCGTGGAGAGCGCGCTCGACCTGGTCGCCATGAAGGCCGGCGAGAAGCAGATCGACCTCGCCTACCTCATCGACGAGGACATCCCCCCGGAGATCGTCGGCGACGTGACGAGGGTGCGCCAGGTCCTGCTCAACCTGCTGTCGAACTCGGTGAAGTTCACCGAAGCGGGCGAGGTCCTACTGACCGTCACCCGTGTCCCGCGGCGGCACCACGGCCAGGGCGTCCCGGCCAGCCACCTCCTCCAGTTCGCGGTGCGCGACACCGGCATCGGCATCCCGGCGGCCCGCATGGACCGTCTGTTCAGGTCCTTCTCCCAGGTGGACTCCTCCACCACCCGGAAATACGGCGGAACGGGCCTGGGACTCGCGATCAGCAAACGCCTGGTCACGCTGATGGGTGGCGACATCCGGGTGGAGAGCAGCGGGGTCCCCGGCGAAGGTACGACCTTCAGCTTCCACGTCCCGCTCCGCGCCGCGGAGCCGTCGAACGACACGAGGCGGCTCGCCGGCGTCCAACCGCCGCTGCTGGACAAGCACGCCCTGCTCATCGGCCACCATGACGCGAGCAGACGAATCCTGAGACATCTACTCACGACGTGGGGCGTCGACATCATCGATGCCGAGTCGCCCGGTGAAGCCTTGGAACGGCTGCACCGGGGCGAGACATTCGATGTGGCGATCATCGACACCCCGGCCGCGGACGCCGACGGAACCGGCGAGGAAGCGCAGATCCGCGAGCTTCACACCACGGGCCTTGCGCTGATCCTCTACTCCACGACACTGCGGCTGAGCCCGGAACTCCACGGGGCGACCGTCATGGCCAAACCGGTCAAGGCCTCCCAGCTGTTCGACGCGCTGATGGTCGCCATCCACGGCACGGCGGTCTCGGATCTTCCCGTCAGACCGCAGGCCCAGATCGTGCCGCTCGACGGGCCGCCACTGAAGGTGCTGCTGGTGGAGGACAACCAGGTCAACCAGAAGCTCGGACTGCTACTGCTCGAGAAGCTCGGCTACCGCGCGGACACGGCAGCGGACGGCCTGGAAGCCATCGCCGCCGTCGACCGACAGCCGTACGACGTCATCCTCATGGACGTGCAGATGCCCAACCTCGACGGCCTGGAGGCGACACGGCGAATCGTGGCCGCCCACACGGGCACACCACGTCCCCGGATCATCGCCATGACCGCCAACGCCATGGAGGGCGACCGGAGACTCTGCATGGAGGCCGGAATGGACGACTACATCACCAAACCCATCCGTGTCGCCCAACTGGCCTCCGCCCTGCGAGAGTGCCGGCCACTGTCCGGCCGCACCGCATCGGACAGTTGCCCTTCGTAAGGCGGAGGCCTCGGTGCGGGCGAACTCCTCGTCTGTCTCCGACTCGATCTCTGCCCGGTCATCGTGCACCGCAGATCCGAACCCCGACCCGAACGGGCAGAAGCTTCCAGGCAGACAACGGGATCGGACATCACATTCCATCTCACTGCGGATCCAGCTGGTTCGTTGATCCGACGGTGCGGCGATGGCGGTGTTCCTGGGGACGGCCACGTCGAATCGCGGCGCCACGGAGAGGCGCGCGCTGGTCACCCCGGCCTCCCGGAACGTTCACCACCGTCTCATCCGCGCCGCCGGACATGCCTCAGCAGAACCCGGACCGTAGGCAGGGGCAGGGATGAGCGCCCGGTGTGCTGCGCTGCCGTGTGGTGTTCCCGGGCAGTGGCAGTGTGACCCTGAAGGCTGTGCGACAACTCCTGCATCCACCCACATCAACAGCCGATACACCGGAAATCACGATGGATGAACACCACAGAGACGATGCCCCTGACATTCCCGAAGATCTCGACGAATAGCCCCCCGCCGCAGTCCCACGGCACGACGCCCGAAAGCCAACCGAACCACGCACCGCGACCCCGGTCGAACCCCCCGTCCCCGCCTCGCCGCGCGGCCGCACCGGGGCCCCGATGACCGGGCTACTGGCGGCCGTCGACCCGACCAGCGGGTCCTCCCTGCTCGCCGCATTCGGCGCGCTGGCCGTGCTGGTGGTGACCTTCGCCGAGTCGGGCCTGCTGGTGGTGGGCTTCTTCCTGCCCGGCGACACCCTGCTGCTGCCCGCCGGGGTGCTCTGCGCCGCCGGCGCCGACCACGGGCCGCGCCTGTCGCTCTGGCAGGTGATGCTCTGCGCCGCCGTCGGGGCGGTGGCCGGGGCCCAGGTCGGCTTCCTGATCGGACGGCACGGCGGCCGGACGGCGCTCGCCCGCACCCGCAGCGCCCGCCTGAGATCGGCGGCGGCCCGCGGCGAGTCACTGCTGCGCCGCTACGGCTACCGCAAGGCGATCGTCTTCGGCCGGTTCGTACCACTGGTGCG